>ONOZ01000013.1 GCA_900319595.1 uncultured Bacteroidales bacterium
CAATGTAGATTTATCGCTTGCCAACCCTTTTATTTCGTCAATGGGCATGACTATAGAAGGTACTCTTAACAAAAATGTCGTACTGAAAAATATATCACAAGCCTTTACTTTTACATCTAATCTAGAAATAGAGGATTTAAAAGTCAATGATATTTTACTCGGCAGAGCGTGGCTGAATGTAGATAACAATATATATCCCGATATTTTCAATACAAATATAAAATTTTTGTACCAAACAGAGAATAAAGATATAATTCCGTTACAAGTCATAGGTTTTATAGCACCTAATAATGAGCAAGAGCAATTAGATTTAAAAATCAATATGCAGGATTTATCGCTTGGTATAATAAAAACTTTCATTTCTTCGTTTGTATCCGATGTTGAAGGCACTTTGTCATGCGAAAACGTAAAAGTGAAAGGCAAATTAACTGCTCCTGATATTCAGGGTACCATACACTGCAACAATGCCGCGATGAAAGTCAATATGTTAAATACAAAATATTGGCTAAACGACAATTTGGTAATTCAAAATAATAAAGTAGTTTTCCAAAACTTCGCATTAAAAGATTCGCAAGGGAATAAAATCACAATTAACGGGAATATCGCACACCATAATTTCTCATCTTTTGAAATGAACCTGAATGCCGTAGCAGATAAAATAAAGATATTGGATACTAAAGCAGGTAATGGAGAAATGTACTACGGCACAGCGTACGCCTCGGCAAATGTTAATTTGGTAGGTGATAGTAACATGATAAATATATATGGCTCTGCCAAAACAGAACCAGGTACTTCTTTAACCGTACCTGTAACGAGTAAAGAAAATGCTATTGAAAATGACTTTATCACTTTTATCAATCCTAACGAAATAAAAGATTCTACGTCCATATATATAAGAACTGAAACAGAAACGCAATCTATGGGATATAACATAAATTTGGATTTAAATGTTAATCCGAATGCAAAATTATATATACCAATGGACTTTACGCAACTAAAAGGTAATCTGACAGCAACGGGTAATGGAGATTTGAAAATAGCAATGAATTCTGACGGAAAGTTTTCTATGATTGGCGAAGTGGCAATAGATAATGGGGTGTTCGGATTCAATATTATGGATATAATGGAAAAGAAATTTATTTTGCAACAAGGGGGTACACTTACCTGGAATGGCGACCCTGCTGGCGGAATATTGAATGTTGCAGCAATATATAAAACCAAGGCATCATTAGCATCCATACTTGGAAACGAGAATAATAAACCAGTTGATGTAGAAAGCATAATTAGGTTGTCTGGAGTCATGACAAATCCGCAACCATCTTTTGATATAAACCTCCCTAATACTGACGAACAGACGGCTGAACAAGTTTTTATGTATATTGATCGTAGTAATGAAAAAAGTATGTTGGAACAAACTGCAAGCTTATTGCTAACAAATCAATTCTATTACTCACAAGGTGGCTATGAATCCAATGCCTTGCAAACAGGAGTAACTTCTTCTGTTATGGGCGTTGCTTTTTCTCAATTAACTGGTATAATAAATAATATGATAAAAATAGTGGATATAGACTTAAATTATACAAGCAGTGCAAGTGGTACGGCAACTTCTGACCAAGTTAATGCAGCTTTTTCAAAAAGTATAGGTAAATGGCGAGCAGAACTAAATACATCTTTTGGAGGCACATCGCAATCTGCAACTACCAACGATGGTTCGCAAATTATAGGCGACGCTTCATTGAAATATAAATACAATGACAATCTTGATTTTGAGGTATTCAATCACTCCAACGCTAATGACTTTACAAAATATAATATTTCTCCATATACTCAAGGTGCAAGAGTAACTTATAAAAAAGAATACGAGAAACTTACAGACATATTCAGACGAAAGAAGACAAAGAAATTGAAACATAAAAATTAGAAAAAAAGTAATAATAAATAAAAAACTAATAGAGTATGAAAAGATTAGCGTTAATTATTGCATTGAGTGTGTATGCACTAATGCCTGTTGCAAGTGCTGACGAGGGAATGTGGCTTATGATGTTTATGGATAGCCAGACTTACAAAGATATGAAAGCAAAAGGATTGAAACTTTCTGCTAAGCAAATCTATGATATAAACAACGCTTCCCTTAAAGATGCCATTATTCAGTTTGGAAGAGGTTGTACTGGTGAGATTGTGTCCAATGAAGGATTAATCTTAACTAACCATCATTGCGGATATTCTGCAATTCAATCGCATTCAACCGTCGAGCACGATTATCTATCCAATGGTTTTTGGGCTTACAATAAAAATGAGGAGTTACCTACTCCGGGCTTGACTGCAAAATTTTTCATTCGTATGGAAGATGTATCCCAAGAAGTACTTAACGGTGTAAAAGACAATACTTCGGAATCTGATAGAAGAGAAATTGTACGTAAAAATTCTAAAAAGATTATTGAACGTACAACAAAAGATAATACCTATACGGCAGAGATTGGTCAAATGTTCAATGGCAACCAGTACATATTATTTGTATACGAAATTTACAAGGATGTTCGTCTTGTTGGTGCTCCTCCGTCTTCTATTGGCAAATTTGGAGCTGATACTGACAATTGGATGTGGCCAAGACACACTTGCGATTTCTCTATTTTTAGAGTATATGCCGACAAAGATGGAAAACCTGCAGAGTATTCTAAGAATAACGTGCCTTTGAAACCACGACATTTTTTACCAATATCTATAAAAGGTGTAAAGAATAACGATTTTGCAATGATACTTGGATTCCCGGGAACAACAGATAGATTTTTACCATCTGCAGGAGTAAAGCAAGCTATAGAGATATATAATCCTGCT
This sequence comes from uncultured Bacteroidales bacterium, assembly GCA_900319595.1. Lineage (GTDB taxonomy): Bacteria > Bacteroidota > Bacteroidia > Bacteroidales > P3 > Scybalousia_A. The sequence continues at coordinate 2,836 of ONOZ01000013.1, forward strand.
GTTGTAACTGCACGAGAGGCTTTACGTAATGTAATGGACAAGGATATGAAAGCCGACAAAAAAGTAAGAATTCAATATGCAGCCAAATTTGCTTCACTTTCCAACTATTGGAAATTCTATATTGGTCAAACGCAATGTCTAAAAAATCTAAACGTTTTTGATACGAAGAAAGAGCTTGAGACTCGTTTTGAAAAGTGGATACGAGAAGACAAAACTGGAGCAAGACAAAAAAAGTATGGTACTGTGCTTCGTGATATTGACGAGTATTATAACGAAACCTCAGACTACGATTACTTGCGTGTCTATACTAATGAAGCAATTCTTAGAGGTTCTTCTGTATTTGCCATCACTCGCCATATTAAACCTTTGATAGATATGGTAGATGCTGGCAATGTAAATGAAACCGAATGGATAAAACGCAACGAACAAATGAAAGCAGCGGTAGATATGGTATTCAAAGACTATAACGAATCCACAGAAGAAAGACTTTTGGCAGCAGGTCTAGATGTTTATTTCCGTAACGTACCAATGTATCTACAAGGAGATGATTTTCTTTCTTTTGCTTTCAAAAATAGTTACAACTTTAATGAGATTGCTTCAGATATTTTCAAAAATTCTGTATTGACAAATCAAGAGCGTTTTGAACAATTATACGACCATGGCGATGTTTCTCAAATTAAAAACGACCCGGCTTACATTCTCACGATGCAACTTTTGAATAATTATAACGAAAAAATGCAGAAAATTTCATCAAAAAGAGATAACTTTGCAAAAGCAAACCGTCTATTTGTAAAAGGAATAATGGAAATGGAAAAAGATAAACATTTTGCTCCAAATGCCAACTCCACAATTAGATACACTTACGGTAATGTAAAAAACTATATACCTAAAGACGGAGTTATATACAACTATTATACAACTTTGGACGGCGTTATGGCTAAAGAGGATGCTTCTTCTTGGGAATTTACTGTTCCTGCAAAGTTGAAAGAACTTTGGGAGAACAAAGATTTTGGAGATTATGCAGAAAATGGAACAATTCACACATGCTTTATAACCAATAACGATATTACAGGTGGCAACTCTGGTTCTCCAACAATTAATGGTAAAGGTGAATTGATTGGTTTAGCATTTGATGGCAACTGGGAAGCTATGAGTGGCAACATTGCTTTCAATCCTGATATGCAAAGATGTATTTCTGTTGATATTCGTTATGTATTATTTATCATTGATAAATACGCCGGAGCGACAAACTTGATTAAGGAAATGAAAATAATTAAATAAAAACCTGATAATCAATAATAAAGAATAGGTAATTAGAACACCTTAAATAATCAGAGTGAATAAAAAATTTATTACGCAAAATAATTTTTTATTCACTCTGATTAGTTTTTTCTTATCTCTACTAAATATTATCAATAAAAGTATCGTTGTCAAAATCTGGGATAACGCTATTAGTAGAAGACAAATCCTGAGAATATATCTTATGAAAACCCAAATCCAAAGCAAACTCTAATAATTCTTCATACTCCTGCCTTGAAACCTTTTTATTCAGATTCTCGTAAGGTAAAACATACGGTGGATTATATTGAGACATAAGAGATAATGTTACGTTAGGAGATAATTCCCAAGCAATAGCGTCCAACACTTTCTTACTATCTTCCAGACAATCAGGCAATAGCAGATGGCGAATTATCAATCCACTTTCAATATCACCATTTTTATCGGTCAAAATAGACGAACCCTTTTGTCTATACATCTCTTTTAGACTTTGAATCGCAATTTCATAATAATTTGGTGTAAAAGAATAGTTTTTACTCAATGTTTTATCAAAATATTTCATATCTGGAAGATAAACATCAACTATTGCGTCCAATTCTTTCAATACTTCTACGTTTTCATATCCACTACAATTATATACAATAGTAGGGAAAACGCCTTTTTTATGCAACTCTCTAATTATTGCTTTCATTATTGGAATTTGATGCGTCGGAGAAACAAAACCAAGTACGTTCTCTGATGTTTTCAATGTTACTATAATTCTATCTATAACCTCGTCCATTGTAGAATATAGACTTTTTGCCTCTTGCTTATTAGACGAAATTTTATAATTTTGGCAAAATATACATTGACAATTGCAATGTGAAAAAAACAAATTAGTTATCCCTCTATTTTTGCTTAATATCGGTTCCTCGCCTTTATGATTAATTATAAGGGCAATAGATAACGAAACATCAATGTTACAAAAACCCCTCTCGCCTGCAATTCTGTTCTTTTCACAATTACGCGGGCAGAGACTGCAAGATGATAAGGATTCTATTTCTTGCCTTGTCAAATATTCCAATATACTGCTATTCATTTAGGTTTGCAAAGGTAAGAAATTTATTTCAATTTTCCAACATTATAGATGTATTTATATGAAATTTTCAAAACATTGTAGTTTATTTTTGTCAATTACATTTTTTTTTGTACCTTTGCAACTTAGTTTTTTAATAGAAAATACATAAATCAACAATATGGATAAGAAATCAATAATAGGATTAGTACTAATATGTTTGGTATTCTTGGTTTTCGGTTGGCTTAACCGTCCAAGCGAAGAGGAATTGGCTAAACAAAAACGTTATAATGATTCAATAGCAGCCGCACAGAAAAAACAACACAAACAAAATACTTCTACTAATACTACAGACAAAGAGAACGAAAGGGCTGAACTTGTAAAAATGATGGCTGAAAGTGAAACCAACGATTCAATTAAAGCCGAAGTAACTAAGAAAATAAATGACAAATTTTCATCATTTTCAAATAGTGCGTTTAAAGAGGAAAAACATTTGATATTAGAAAACGATGTATTCAAAATAGATTTGACTAACAAAGGAGGACAGGTTAGTCAAGTAACATTAAAAGATTATAAATCATACAATAAAAAACCTGTTACTTTTTTTACAGATAAAGGTAATTCGTATGGAATGAATCTTTCGGCTGGAAATGTTATTATTTCTACACAAGACCTTTATTTTGTGCCATTTGTAAATGGGAAAATATACAATGAGGAACAAGAGTTGAAAGTTGGCGGTAAGGATTCCCTTATTGTTAGTATGCGATTGTATCCTAATAAACCTGACACTATAAATATAAGCGAAGAAGACTATTTCAAAAGTTCTAAAGCCTATATTGAATATCGCTATATACTAAGAGGTAATGATTATCGCTTGGGTTATAATATTGTATTGAATAATATGCAAGATGTAATCACCGATGATTCTCAAATTGAGATGAATTGGACAAGTGATTTGCAACTAAAAGAAAAGGATGTTGATATTGAGAGAAAAAACTCCTCAGTCTATTACAAGTTAGATACAGATGTTGAAAATCTTAAAGAACAAGGTAGAGATGATAATAAGACCGAAACGGGTATTCCTATTAAATGGATTTCTTATAAGCAACAGTTTTTCTCTACAGCCTTGATTTGCAACGACAAGGATTCTTATTTTGAAAGTGCAAACCTAAAAACCGTTACCAAAAAACAAGCATTTCCTGATTACATGCGTACAATGCAAACGTCTATGTATTTGGGATATGACAACTCCAAACCTGCTACAACTTACTCTATGGATTTTTTCTTTGGTCCGAATAAATATAATATCGTTAAAAAATATAAAATTGATTTTGAGCGTACAATACCATTAGGTTGGGGATTTTTCCTTATGCAATGGGTAAATCGATTTGTGATTATACCTGTCTTTGATTTTCTTGTTGGCTATGGCTTGAATTATGGTTTAATCATTTTGATTCTTACCATACTTGTAAAAACGGTTTTGTTTCCTCTGGCTTACAAATCTTTTTCTTCAACGGCTAAGATGCGAGTATTACAGCCTGAAATAAACAAAATAAATGAAAAATTTCCTAAACAAGACCAAATGATGCAAAAGCAACAAGCGGTTCAACAACTTTACAGACGTGCTGGTATCAATCCTATGGCAGGTTGTTTGCCAATGATAGTACAGTTTCCTATATTGATTGCTATGTTCCGCTTTTTCCCATCATCAATAGAGCTAAGACAGCAGCCATTTTTATGGGCGGACGACCTATCTACGTATGATAGTATTGTCAATCTACCTTTCAATATACCATTTGCCGGCAGTCATATCTCTTTATTCTGTGTTTTGATGACCGTTGCACAATTGTTTTATACTAAAATGACAATGAATCAACAAGCTCAAACTAACACTATGCCTGGAATGAAATTTATGATGTATGGAATGCCTATTATGATGTTCTTTATATTGAATAATTTCTCTGCTGCTTTGAATTACTATTATCTATTGTCTTTGTTTATCTCTGTTTTACAGATGTTTATTATCAGAAAGACTATCGATGAGAAAAAAATACTAGAACGTTTGGCACAAAATTCCAAAAAGCCTATGAACAAGAGTAAATGGCAACAAAGAATGGAAAATTTGGAAAAACGAAATCGAAAACTTCTAGAAGAAAGACAAAAGAATAACAAAAGAAGGTAAGTAAAAATTAGTTTAAATAAAAATAGGTATATTCAAAATTTGTATATACCTATTTTATTTTACATTATTTTATATAAGGATGTCCCTCTGCTCCTATAAAGAAATATGATGCTGGCTTTAAAACATTATCTAAAGTAAAGAATTGCATTATCAAAGTATCCTTATATTTATCCGATATTGCATAGCAACGATTTATGTCAAAAATATTGTAAATATCTTCATCGTCTTTTGCAATAGATTCTGGATCTGTCAGTTTTACAAAAGTTTTAAGATTATGCTTTATTCCTTTTTTATCTTTTACTGTTACAATAAATGATGGTTGTTTTGTAAATATAGTATCCTTTTCTATTTGCGGAATATCCTTTGCAATGTGTTCATAATTCATCTCTACAAAAGAAGATAAAAATGCCAAAACTTTATTAGTATCAAACTCCGATAG
>ONOZ01000104.1 GCA_900319595.1 uncultured Bacteroidales bacterium
AGGGTACATATTTCCAAACTTTTAGGATTCATTGCCTGCAATTGCTCCAATAGATTGCCCATCGTTATACCCGTATCTACAATATCTTCTACTATTACAACGTCTTTATTAGTTATATTCTCATTTAAACCAATTAGTTGTTTGACTTTCCCGCTGGAATACACACTATCATAAGACGCAAGTTTAACAAACGAAATCATTGGAAGACCTTGCAGTTTTTTAAACAAATCCGTGGCAAACATAAACGCTCCATTCAGCACTACAACAAACAATAAATCTGTTGTATTCTTATAATCTTCGTTGATTTGCTTTGCAAGATTTTCTACAATAGCATCTAACTCCTCTTTTGTTACGTATTTTCTAAATTCTTTATTATTTACAACAATTCTATCCATCGCTGTCTATTTTGTTATTTATTTATAGTTATGCAAAGTTACAATTTTTTTGACCATAGAGTAAAGAAATGTAAATTTTTTCGTATCTTTGCAAAACAAAGCAATAAATGAAATACGTTATGAAAGTTAGTAGGAATTTGAAATATATTTTCGTTGCGATGATTTGCCTGTGTGCAGTAACTTTTGATTCGCATGCTCAATATGATATATCAATAGAAATTAAAAACAGCACGACAGATACTTTACTTTTGGGCTATTTTAATCGTGGAGCAACTTATTCTATTGATACTGCGGTAAATAAAAAAAATAAATTCTCTTTCAAAAGCAAAACAAAGAAATTAGATGACGGTATATACTTTTTTGCCAATACCAAAGGCAGACATTGCGAGTTTATGATATTCAATGAATACGATTTAAAGTTTTTTACAACAGAAGATGACTGGACTGCAAATCTGAGAGTCAAAGGTAGTAAAAATGAAGAGTTGTATTTGCAATATATGATTGAAAGCGATGGATTAGCAAAGCAATATAATTCTATTTTGAACGGCAGAGATACTATTGATAAACAAGAATATGATTCCAAATTGAAGATACTTTCTGCTAAAAATGATTCTTTGAAGAAGGATTTTATAGATAAATATCCTAATCACCTGTTATCCAAGATTTTTCAGTGTGCAAAACCTATTGAAATACCTAATTTTCCGACTATTTACACAAAAGATGGTAGTGTGGATTCTTTGCAAATGAAACAGGAGAGTTTTAATTGGTACAAACAGCATTATTTTGATAACATTGACTTTGCTTATGGTGGGCTTTTGAATACTGAGAAAAAAATCTTTATGGACAAGTACAATGAGTTCTGGGACGATGTGATGAAATACGAAAAAATAGATACTATTTTGTATTATGCACATAAGATAATCAGTAGAGCGATTGATGATAATATGTTTAATTTTCTTGTTTATGATATTACAAAACGTTACTTGCAAAGTAAGTTTATAGGGCACGATAAAATCTATGTGGAAATGGTAGATAAGTATTTTTCATCTAATAGATTTACAGCGATGACTGTAAGTGATATAGAGAAAAATATATTACGTGCAGACAAATGGAGAAATCTTTTGATAGGTAAGCAAGTTCCAGATTTGGGTTGTCCTACACACGATGATAAAAGCAAGTGGTATCATTTAGATGGCATGAAAACAAAATACAAATTATTAGTTTTTTGGAGTGTAGATTGTGGTCATTGTACAGTTGATATGCCAAAATTAAAGGAGTTTTATGATGAATACCGTCAAGTCTATGATTTTGATATTTTTGCTGTGCATACAGAGAATCGTATAGAAGAGAGGGACGAGTTTTTGAAAAAACACGAAATCAAATGGACAAATACCAATGGTTTATTTGCAACTTATGATTGGCGAGAGTATTTTGATATAGAAAAAACACCTGTTATTTATATTTTGGACTCAAAGGATAAGATTTTAATGAAAAATATATCGGTTAGCAGTTTGAAACAAGTTTTTGATATTTTGGAAAAAGACGGATTTAACTTATGAAAAACTATAAATCACACATATTATTTTTTTTATTTGCGTGTTTAGTAAATTATACAGCGAGATTACAAAATTCTTATGAGGTAACATTCAATATTCATGATTACGAATATTCAACTATTTACATATTAGGCTATTGTGGTAGTAAAAGCGATGTTATGGATAGTGTCAATGTGTCAAAGGATGGTAGTTTTGTTTGGCAGGCAAAAGATTATCCTATGGGCATGTATATGGTTAGAAGTCCAAAGGGTGATATGTTTTCATTTGTGTTAGAAAAAAGTAAAGAATTTGCAATAGAGATTTATCAAAATGGTGATTTTGTGATAAATGACTCACCAGAAAACGATGCCTATTTCTTATATCAAAGAGAAAACAAGCGGACACAAACGGCAATGTATTATTATAAATTAGATGCACAAGCAAATCCCGACAAAGCCGACTCTTTGAGACAAGGTATATTGAAAATTATAGATAATTTTGAGCAGTTTCAAAAGAATTTTTTTGCGACCTACCCTGATAATATTATAACTGTGGTTACAGATGGTATGAATCAATCTGCTCCTGCCTATTTTTTTGAAAACGGAAAGTTGAAAGAAGAGTTAAAACAAGAATATGCAACTTATTATCGTCAGCACTATTGGGATAGATTTCACTTTAAAGATAATAGAATACTTTATACTCCATACTTTGTTAAGCAGTTTAACAATTATATTTCAGAAATAACCTTGCAAGAGGCTGATACAGTGTGCAAGGCAATAGATGAGTTTATTGCAAAGGCAGATAGTCAAGGTGGAAAAGAGTATGCGGACTATGTTATTGCGTGGTATTTAGAAAATCTACCATCTTTGCCATTTTCATTCAACGAAATAATTTACGACCATATAGTAAAACAATATTTAGAGCGTGCTTCCACTTATTTATTGCCTTCTGTAATTGAATTTCACGCCCAAAACATTGAAAAAATACGACCATTCCTACCTGGCAAACTTATGCCTAACATAATATTAAGAGATTTTGCAAAAGTGAGTCACAAACTCTATTCCTTAAAAAACAAATACACTGTACTTTATTTCTTTTCTTCTTCGTGCGAGAGTTGTAAAAAGAATTTAGAAGACTTAGTTAGTTTTTATAAATTCTATAAAGATGAGTATGATGTGCAAGTATATTCCATTGACATTGAACCTGATTATAATCTTTGTGCAGAACGTCAAAAACAAGAGCCTTTTGATTGGATTGTAACGCATGCAAGTGTAGAGGAATTGAAACCTTATAATTTTAATTTAGACCATACGCCAGAGTTATTTATATTGGATAAGAATAAAAGAATAATCAATAAAACTGCTATATACGACCATGTTAAAAAGACAATAGAAAATGACCGTAATAGCAAAAGACAATAAAAGGGATATGAATAATTTTTTGAAAACATTGCTTATTAGTAGTTTATTATGTGCAACTATAACGGTGAATGCACAACGTGTTCATTTTGATTTCACAAGCAAAATAAACAAATCAAAAGTTTATTATCGTATAACTGACAAAAAGAATTTGGAAGCAGAGGTAACCTACAAAAATGCAGAATTAGGTTCCTATAAAGGCAATGTGATTATAGCAGATACTGTGCGTTTTAGAGGCAAGACATATAAAATTACTTCTATTGGTGATAGTGCCTTTTTTGGTTGCGAAAAAATTGATACAGTGTTTTTTGCCGATAATATAAAACGAATTGGTAAAAATGCTTTTTCGCTTACAAATGTGCAAAAAATTATTTTTAATACAAATTTACAAGAAATAGAAACTGAGGCGTTTGCTAATTGCAATTCAATTGATAGTTTTTTTGTTACAAAAGATATTAAAAAAGTTGGAGATTTTGCTTTTGAAAGCAGTGGATTACAAACGCTTATAATTGAAAGTGAAGGTATTGAATCTGTACGTGCATTTAATAATATACCCACTTTGCAACATATTTCGATAAAAGAAAATGTTAAGACATTGTCAGAATATATCTTTGATGGTTGCGATAATATTCAAACGCTTATTTATAATGCCGAAAGTTTTATAGGATTTTCTCCGTTTGAAAACAAAACTTCTTTGACTCATGTTACTATTGGTGAAAATGTTATATCTGTTCCTGAGAATTTTGTGTATAATTGTATGAATGTTACCAAAATAGAGTTACCTGAGAACGTACAGTCTTTGGGGAGTATGTCGTTTAGTGGCACGGGTGTTAGTGAAATTGTGCTACATAACAATATTTCTCAAATGGGAATTGGCGTTTTCAAAAATTGTAAGCAACTTCAATATGTAGAACTGCCAGAAAACTTGACTGTTATTGTAGATAATACATTTGAAGGTTGTGAAAGTTTGCATGAATTGACAATTGCCGAAAATTTAGTAGAGATAGATACCGCTGCTTTCAAGGATTGCAAATCTCTTACTACTTTTGTTTTTCCTAAAACGCTGTCATACATTGGCAAACAGGCATTTGAGGGCTGTGTTTCTTTGAAGAAATATATTTCTGAGGGTAGCAATCCAGCGAAATTAGAGGACGATTTGTATTTACCTAATGATGCTTACGTGGAGATAGATTGTAATGATATACTAACTTATAAAAATACTGCATTTTGGAATAATTTGACATATATTTGTGATATGGACAACGTAACCGTACATTCCACAGTAGAAAGAGAGGTATTTGACAAAGCACGTAATCGTTCTTTTACAGAAAGGATAATAAATACGGGAAATTTATCATACGTTATCACAAATGATAGAGATAAATATGTATCCCTTATTGCCGAGCAAACTTCATATCGTGATGATATTACTCGCAATATAGAGATTCCTGCTAAAATATCTGATGGAGAGGTGATTTATACTGTAACAGGTATAGAGGGGTTAGGAGTTTGTAAATCTGTATTTATTCCTGCAACCGTAAAATATATAGATACTATGGTTTTCTCGGGTATAGATTTGGAAAATATAGAAGTGGATACAAACAACCCTTATTTTGCGTCTTTTGAAGGTGAATTGTATTCAAAAGATATGAAAACTTTGCTTGCTTATCCTACAAAGAAAGCGTCTTTGATACGTGGCGATGGGCAGATATCTCTATTAGAACAAACTGTTGCAATAGGTTATGGTGCTTTTTCAAATTGCAAAAATACAGATGTGTTTATTCATAGAAATATATCTTCAATTGGTGCTAATCAACAGGTACGGAGTTTTATTATAGATAAAAATAATACAAAATTCATGTCCAATGGAGAAATTCTATTCAATACAAACAAAACTATTATATATTCTGCCATAGGAAATTACACTCCAAATAATCGTGTATTGAAAATAGATTCCTCTGTTGCCACAATTAACGATAAGGCATTCTATACAGCCAAATTTGATACTGTAATATTTCAAACTAAAACTCCACCAGAAATTTTTGCAAATACATTTAATTTAAATAAAACCTTTGTTTGCATAGTACCAAGGGGAAGTTTGAATGCTTATAAAAATGAGGATTTTTTTAATCAAATGAATATCAAGGAACAGAAGCCAATAAAAAAGACTAAAAAAAGAGCAAGTGCTAAAAATAAGAAAAGATAAGGAAATTTTTCGTAACTTTGCAAAAACAATGTAGAAATAGAATATGAGAACTTTAATAAAGAATATAAAGGGATTATATCAAATAGAGGAAAAACCTCGTCAAGCCGTTTGTGGTAATGATATGGCTAATTTACCTTGTATAGAAAATGCGTATCTTATTATAGAAAATGGATTGATTGCAGATTTTGGCAAAATGGAAGATTTGAAAGATGAAAACGCCGACAAAGTTTATGACGCTTTCGGTCGTTTTGTGTTGCCGACATTCTGTGATTCGCATACTCACTTGGTATATGCCGGAAGTCGTGAGATAGAATATATTGACAAAATCAAAGGTCTTTCTTACGAACAGATTGCTCAACGAGGTGGAGGTATAGTGAATTCTGCTATTCGCTTACAACAAACTGATGAAGAGCAACTGTACGAAGATGCTATGAGGCGTATTGATTCTATGGTTAAGCATGGAACAGGTGCTATTGAAATAAAATCTGGTTATGGCTTTACTACTGAGGCAGAATTGAAAATGTTAAGGGTTATTCGTCGTATTAAAGAAAATTCTCCCGTAACAATCAAAGCCAACTTCTTAGGTGCTCACGGCGTTCCTTTGGAATATAGAGGTAGGCAGAGTGAATTTGTCAATCTTGTTATAAATGAGATGATTCCTTTGGTTGCAAAAGAGAATCTTGCCGATTTTATAGACGTTTTTTGCGACAAAGGATTTTTTACTGTGGAAGAAACTGACCGTATGTTGTTTGAAGGAGTAAAATATGGTTTGAAACCGAAAATCCATGCTAATGAATTGGCAAAGAGTGGTGGAATACAAGTTGGTGTTAAG
>ONOZ01000147.1 GCA_900319595.1 uncultured Bacteroidales bacterium
AACCTTAGAAGATACTATTGCCAATCAAAACTTGCATGGGATAGATTCTGCCGAATTTGTTATAATAACTCATAAAAAATTCATGCAACAGGCACAACGTTTAGCTGAAATTCATAGACAATACGATTCTATCTCTGTTGCCGTTGTAGAGTTGCAACAAGTTTATAACGAATTTTCGTCTGGCACAAAGGATTTCTTGGCTATGAGAGAGTTCATTAGAATGATGTATAACAAATCTAACAAGCAATATCCCAAGAATGTACTTTTGTTTGGGGACGGTACTTTTGATAACAAAAATATCCTACAACTTAACAATAATTATATGCCTACATACCAAAGTCCGTCTTTTAATAAAAATACTGACGCTAACTTTACTTCCGATGATGTACTTGCTGCCATTGGTGAGAGTTCTACTAATCATACGTACGATACATTGTTTGTCGGAATAGGAAGAATACCAGCCAATGACACAACCACAGCCTCTATAATTGTGGATAAATGTAGAAGATACTTGACAAAAGAGGATATTTTGAATAAAGAAAATGGAGAATGGCGAAATGTGGTAATGCTTACAAGCGATGATGCTGATGATGCTACGGAACTATACTTTAGAAACAATGCAGAACATATTTATTATCAGATCGACGAAAGTAATCCTGGCTTAAATGTTCAAAAAGTATATGAAGACGCCTATAAAGAATACAACTCTTCGGCTGGTTCAACTTATCCTGATGCCTCAAAGGCTATTAACGAACGTATGAAGAAAGGATGCCTATTGTTTAACTATCTTGGACACGGTTCGCCCGATCACTTGTCAAGTGAATCGTTAATTACTATTACAGATATTACATCTTGGACTAATTATAATAAATTGTGTCTAATGATTACCTCTACTTGTGAGTTCAATCGCTTTGATTTAGCGGAAACTCAGTCTGCAGGAGAATATATGCTCACAAGTCCTAACGGTGCAGGCATTGGTTTGATTGCTGCTGCAAGAAAAATTTCTTCTAACGATCCAATAAACAAGGCTCTTTTTAAATATGCTTTGGAAAAACAAGATGATGGCAAAAATCTTTCATTTGGACAAGTAATGCAATATGCAAAAAATTTAGTCAATAGCGGATATTATGGTAGTAAATTAGCAACTTCCGAAAGAAGCATCACTTTTATTGGCGACCCTGCCTTAAGGTTATCTCTCCCTAAGTACAATGTCCGTACTCTTAAAATAAACGAGACAATTTATGACACTTTAACAGAAACATTTTCAAAACAAGATACTTTAAGAGCATTATCTTCTGTAACTATAGAAGGAGAAATTACAGATATGCAAGGCAAAAGAATAGACGATTTCAATGGTACGATACAAATATCTCTCTATGACAAAAAAACTTACTACTATATGCTAAACAATTCTAATTTGGAGATAAGCAAAGACCAACTTGCGTTCGAACAACAAAACAGTATTTTACATAAGGGTTCTACCATGGTAACCAATGGTTTGTTTTCTCACAGTTTTACAATTCCAAAAGACATTGCCTACAATTATGGGAATGGTAAATTAAGTTATTACGCCCAAGATGATAGTACAGACGCAAGCGGATATTGTACAGACTTTATTTTAGGAGGTATAGACACAAATAGTTTAGACTTTGCAATGTCTTCTCCTCAAATAAATCTATATTTGAATGATAGTAATTTCGTAAGTGGAGGTATTTGCGATGAAAACCCATCTTTGTTTGCTGTTATATATGATACTATCCCTATCAATACTGTCGGCAGTGGTTTGGGACACGACATTGTCGCTAGATTAGACAATGCTGCGAATACTTTTATACTTAACGATTATTACACAACCGACGAAAAGAATCCAAACAGAGGTTTTATATCTTACCCTTTCAAAAACCTTACAACTGGAACACATACACTTACATTGAAAGTATGGAATATTTACAACAAATCATCTGAAAAAACTATAACATTCGTTGTTTCCGACTCCGACAACGAAGAATATCAAATAATTAACTATCCAAACCCGTTCAAAGAATCAACAGACATAGAATTAAGGTTTAATCAACCTAATAGTATCACATCTGCTTATATCAAAATATTTAACCAACAGGGGGGGATAGTAACAGAATTTGATATTTCTGATAGAATTGGCACTTACAACGTTGGTCCTGTACACTGGGACGGAAAAACTTCTGGTGGTGCAAGATTACAAAATGGTATTTATTTCTATCAGATTATTCTCCATACAACTAAAGGAGACATGGTCATAAAGGGCAATAAGATGATGTTGTTAAAATAATTTTATAAAAAGAAAATAATAAATCAAATATCTATACGTTATATAAATCGAAACTGAAAAAATACTATAAATATGAAAATAAACAAAAGTTTCCTAATAATTACAATATTAAGTGCAATTACATTCATTGGAAAAGCACAAAACAATCCCGCAATAAATGATGATAAATATACGGGTACCATTTTAAGGCAACAAAAAGAAGAAGGTGCAAGAATAATCCCAACAGGAGTTCCTCTATTACTAATTGCTCCGGATGCAAGATCGGGAGCAATAGGAGATATAGGAGCAGCAACAACGGCGGATGCAAACTCTAATCATTGGAATGCTGCAAAATTGGCTTTCGCTGATAAGAAAATGGCAGCCTCTTTCACTTACTCTCCTTGGTTAAGGGATATTATTGGCGATATTGACCTTGCTTATTTGTCGGGGTATTATAAGATAAATGATAGAAGTGCTGTAGGTACGTCATTAACTTATTTCTCGCTAGGCAAAATCAATTTTACCGATAATCAAGGTGCTGCCATAGGAACTTACAGCCCTAATGAATTTGCGTTAGATGTTTCCTATTCAATGAAATTATCTGAAAATTTTTCGGCTGCTGTTACGGGACGTTACATCCGCTCAGATTTAACGCAAGGACAATCAATTAACGGAACATCTACTCATGCGGCAAATGCAATTGCTGCAGATTTGGGAATCTATTATCAAAAAGATTTGACGGGAGATAATCCTCAACAAATTGCTTTTGGAGCCCAAGTATCAAATTTAGGTAATAAGGTTTCTTACTCAGATGATGATATAGAATCAAGTTTTTTACCTGCAAACCTACGTGTAGGCGGTAGATACACATATAGCATGGACCAATTTAATAAAATATCTTTCATGTTGGACCTTAATAAATTATTGGTTCCAACTCCTCCTATTAGAGATAGTATTGGAGAAGTTGTTTATGGAAAAGACAACAATGTGGGTGTTGTCAAAGGTATTTTCCAATCTTTTACAGATGCTCCTGATGGTTTTGCAGAAGAATTAAAAGAAATTAACATTTCTGCTGGTACAGAATACTGGTATAATAATCTTTTGGCGGTGCGTGCTGGTTATTTCTATGAAAATAAAAAGAAAGGTAATAGACAATATCTTACATTGGGTATGGGATTGAAGTATAACTCTTTAGGAATCGATTTGTCTTATCTTGTGCCAACGTCTTCTACCGGAACTAATCCTTTAAAGAATACTTTGAGAGTGTCTTTATCATTTGATTTTTAATATTTTAAAATCAAAATAACCAATTTTGCATTTCAATATATTTTGCATTCAAAAACAAAAACTTAATAATAAAAGTGGATTTATTGATGTCGCTAATATTTCATCACATAACTTAAAATTACGCCAATGAAATTCAAGGTAGGTATAGGATATGATGTCCACAAATTAACAGAAAATAGAAAATTATTTATAGGTGGGGTTGAAATTGAAGGTGCTGAGTTTGGAGCCGTAGGTCATTCCGATGCCGATTGTCTTATCCATGCTATAATAGATTCTCTTTTAGGTGCAGCCAACCTACGTGATATAGGTTTTCAATATCCTGATAATGATACGAAATACAAAGATATTGATAGCAAACAACTATTGCAAGATACTTTAAAAAAAATCAGAGAAAAGGGATACATAATTGAAAATATAGACTCTATAATTTGTTTACAAAAACCAAAAATAAGTAAATTTATACCAGAAATGCAATATATTCTATCTAACATATTGGAGTTAGATGCTGAATACATAACGATTAAAGCAACTACGACTGAAAATTTAGGATTTGTCGGCAGAACAGAAGGAATTTCTGCCTATAGCGTATGTCTTTTAAAAAAAGAGTAGTTTAATGTAACCTTTTTTCTATAAAAGAAGTATAAAATATGTTGTAAAAAAGGTTAATAATTTTATGAAATAATAGCATTTTTTTTAATTTTACTATAAAAATTTTTCGTATGTTATTTTTTTTTCGTAATATTGCAATTTGAAATAGATAAAAGAATTTAGTAACACTGAAAATATGATTTTTAATATAATGAAAAAACAGATTCTTTACTTACTGCTGGCTTGTGTTGGAATGATGTATTGTTCTCGTTCTTATGCACAAGATCCTCATTTCTCACAATTTTTTGCCAATCCGATATATACAAACCCTGCGTTTGCGGGTTCGGCTGTGTGTCCAAGAGTTGGTATTTCTTATAGAGATCAGTGGCCTTCGCTAGGAGCATTTAAGACCTTTTCTGCAAGTTACGACCAATACTTTGACGCAATCTCGGGAGGTATTGGTGTGTATATCATGAGCGACAGGCAATCGGATTATTATAGAGAGTTTTCGGCTGAGTTTATTTACTCGCTAAGAGTTAAATTAACTAATGATATTACACTTAATTTGGCAGCACAAGCAAATTTTACAAATAATTCTTTAGATTGGGACGAATTAGTATTTCCTGATATGATAGATCCACGTTATGGTCAGATACAAGGTTCAACTTTAGCACAAAGACCAGACGAAACGTCCAAAACTTATTTTGATGTTGGAGCGGGTGCTGTAATTTTTTCTGAAAATTGGTATGCAGGCTTTGCTGCTGTAAATCTTCTTCAACCAGATGAAGGATTTATTTCATACAACCGCCTACCTGTAAAATTTACTGCAAATGCAGGTATGAGATTCAATCTTAAAAGAGATACACGAAGGACTAACGCTTTGTTTGGACAACCTGTCATTTCTCCAAATATCATTTTCCAACATCAAGGAAAATTCAACACACTAAACTATGGTGCTTATTTGGATTGGAGTCCATTCATTTTCGGAGCGTGGTTTAGGCAATCTATGGCTTTTTCCAATAGAGATGCATTGGTTTTGTTATTTGGATTGGAGTGGGGTGATTACAAAATTGGATATAGTTACGATATAACAGTGTCTTCTTTATCCAATGTATCAGGTGGAGCACACGAAATAACTTTAGGTGCAAAATTCCCTTGTCCAGAAAAGCACAAGAAAATAAGAGCAATTAAATGTCCGTCTTTCTAAACAAAAAATGAAACCTCAAATAGTGTTTTTGCGTAAGAGTAGTATAAAATATAGAATAAAAAACAAAATATAATATGAAAACCATAACATTAAGTAAGATTTTATTGACTGTTTCTGTTGTATTGTTATTGGCAAGTTGCGGAAGTAAAAATCAATCAAAGAAAACAGGCTGGAATTATGACGATCCTAAATGGGGAGGTTTTGAATCTGCTAAAAATACAGAGATGGTAACTCCTCCGGGAATGGTCTTTATAGAAGGTGGTGCCTTTATTATGGGAAGAACTACCGATAACGTCCGCTATGAATGGGACAATCAACCGCGTAAAGTAACAGTTTCGTCTTTCTATATGGACGAATGCGAGGTTACTAATCAAGACTACCGCGAATATTTGTATTGGCTGAATCGTGTATATACAGATTATCCAGAGTATTGCCAAAAGCAGTTACCAGATACTTTGGTTTGGAGGACAAAATTGACTTATAACGAACCTATGGTTGATTATTATTTCCGTCATCCAGCATGGGCAAACTATCCTGTTGTAGGAATTTCTTGGTTACAAGCAACAGATTATTGTGCTTGGAGAACTGACCGTTTGAATGAGAAATCTCTTATTGACGCAGGCGTGTTGGAAATTGACCCTGACCAAGCAAACGAGAATGTTTTCACAACAGAGGCTTATCTTACAGGACAATACGAAGGTTATGTTAAGAAAGACTTAAGAGATTTAGATCCTAATAGCGAAGGTACAAGAAAAGTTAATATGGGAGATGGAATTATTTTTCCAAAATTCAGACTTCCGACTGAGGCTGAGTGGGAGTATGCTGCATTAGGCTTAATTGGCAACACTACTAAAGAAGGACGTATAATTGAAAGAAGAATTTATCCTTGGAACGGACATATTGTGCGTACAGACCAAAAGAAATATTACGGCGAAATGCTTGCCAATTTCAAACGCTCACGTGGAGATGCCATGGGTGTAGCAAGTGTATTGAATGACCATTGGGAATACACCGCACCTGTCAATTATTATTTCCCTAACGACTATGGTTTGTACAATATGGCTGGTAATGTATCTGAATGGGTTATGGATGTTTATCGTCCTAATACCCCTGCAGATGCTGGAGATATAAATCCTTTCCGAGGAAATGTATACATGACCAAAGTTTTAGATTCTGACGGTATGATTGCAGAAAAAGATTCCTTGGGTCGTATAACCTACAGAGAGGTTACTGTGGAAGATAATATTAATAGAAGAAATTATAGGCAAGGAGATAACATCAATTACTTAGATGGAGATTTAGCATCGCAACTTGACGAAACAGCATGGGGACAAGCACGTTCTATGTATGCAGAAGAGGATGAAGATGAGGAAGGCGATATATCAGCATTTACTGAAAGTGATGAAGAAGAGGGAGTTAGCAACAATGATATAACAAATGGCATGTACGAGTATGGAAAACAATCTCTTTTGAACGACAAAGCTAGAGTTATAAAAGGAGGTTCTTGGAAAGATAGAGCGTTATACTTATCTCCTGGGGAAAGACGTTACTTAGACCAAGCACAAAGTACAGATTGGATTGGATTCCGTTGTGCTATGGACAGAGTTGGTTCTAGGGAATTGAGAAAAAAATAAAAAAGTTTTAGTTATTTTGGATTGAATATCGGACTTATATAACTTGTTTATCACATCTATTCTACGAGTTATTTAAGTCTGATATTTATTTTTCTTTTACAAAAAAACACTATGGCATCAATATCAATCGACTCGCAAATAAGGAAAATCAAGGAGGATATAAAGAAAAAAAACTTGACTACAACATATCTTCTCAAAGGAGAAGAAACCTATTATATAGACCTTATTTGCAACGAATTTGAAAAAAATGTGATAGACGAAGTAGATAGAGATTTCAATCAAACTATTGTATATGGCAAAGATACATCTGCAAGTCAGTTAATATCCCTTTGCAGGCAATATCCATTGATGTCTGATAAGAAACTTGTCATTGTAAAAGAAGCTCAATTGTTGGAAAAAAAAGAATGGGAAAAAATGCTCCTATATCTTACTAATCCATTAGCCTCAACTGTACTTGTTATTTGCAACAAGGCACAATCTTTTGATACTAAATGTAAGAATGCAATAATAAAAAATAGTGGTGTTATTGTTGAAAGTGAGAAGATTAAAGACAATCAAGTATCTAAATGGATAATCTCTTATCTTGCAGAAAAGAAATTCACAATAGACGAAACAAGTGCGACAATGCTTTATGAATATTTGGGGAATAATTTGCAAAAGATTGCGAATGAAACTAACAAAATGATTCTCAATATAAAAGATCGCACTAATATTACAAAAGAGGATATAAGTGAATTTATTGGAGTTAGTAAAGAGTATAATGTATTTGAGTTGCAAAGTGCCTTAGGAACAAAAAACTCCACTAAAGCCAATGGTATATTGAGTTATTTTGCACAAAACCCAAAAGAAAACCCAATCCAACTCATTATTCCTGTACTTTTTTCTTACTTCACTAAGTTATTGATTGCCTCTCAAGTGCCAATGCGAAATGCAAATGAGATCGCCACTGCCTTAAATTTCAAATCTCCATATCCAGCAAAAGAATATATAAACGCACTTAACTACTACTCTACTGAACAACTATTAAACATAATTTCTCTTTTCAATGAATATGATTTAAAATCCAAAGGAATTGGAACTTCTGCTATGACAACGGACACAGAATTATTAAAAGAACTAGTGTTTAGGATTATACATACTTAATATATTAAAGACATATTTTACAAAATGAAAAAAATATTCATATTACTATTATTCTCCATTTCATTTGTTATTGCCTCTGCACAAAATGGTGTAGTCAAAGGCTTTGTATATGATATTACAAGCGGTGAACCCATTATGTTTGCTAATATCATTGTGGAAAATACTTCACTTGGAGCCAGTACAGATATAAACGGCTTTTTCGTTATCAATAAAGTACCCAAAGGTAAGCAAATACTTAAAATTCAGAATATGAGTTTCGCAGATACAACCATAACCGTAAATGTACTTAGCGAAAAAACTATAAATATAAAAATAGAATTACAACCTCAGTCGCAAACGCTTGATATGGTTGAGATTTTTGGAGAAAGCGAAATGTCAAAAACAGAATCACGTGTATCGGTAAAGAAGGTTACTGCAACAGATATTCAAAAAATGCCATCTATTGGAGGACAAGCAGATATTGCTCAATATATTCAAGTACTTCCTGGCGTTGTATTTTCTGGAGACCAAGGTGGTCAATTGTATATAAGAGGAGGTTCGGCCATTCAAAACAAAGTTATGTTAGATGGTATGGTTATATACAACCCTTTTCATTCAATAGGATTATTTTCTGTGTTTGAAACTGATATTATTCGCAACGCTGACATATATACAGGAGGCTTTAACGCACGCTATGGTGGGAGATTGTCTTCCATAATGGATATAACAACTAAGGACGGTAACAAAAAGAAAACTTCGGGTAAGTTATCAATCTCTACTTTTGGTGCATCTGCTATTATGGAAGGACCAATGATTGCTGACGAGGACGATAAGGATTATAGTTTATCATACCTTATCAGTGCAAAAAACTCTTATCTTTCCCATACCTCACAATCTATTTACTCCTACATTGATAACGAGTTACCTTATGATTTCTTAGATTTATACGGCAAAGTAACTTTGTCATCAAAATCTGGAACGAAAGTGAATCTATTTGGTTTCAATTTTACAGACAAGGTTAATGGCTACAAAAATATTGCTGATTTCAATTGGAGAAACTCTGGCATAGGAGCAAATCTTATAATTGTCCCTTCGGCATCATCTTCCATTGTGCAGGCTGTGGCTGCTTATTCTAATTATACTATGGAAATGGACGAGAAATCTAAAAGTAGTTATCAAAAAAGCAATATTGCCTCTTTCAACGGTAGTTTAGAT
>ONOZ01000145.1 GCA_900319595.1 uncultured Bacteroidales bacterium
GCTTGACGAGGTAAGGTTGCCAATCGCTCCATATCCTTTTCCCAATCAAAACTATCAATAGTATCGCAAATCATAAAGAGTTTATTCTCATAAATATAGATTTGCATATCCAAAATACCAACTTCTTTTTGTCCTTGTTTGATTTCTGGCCACACATTCTTATGAACCTCAATGTATTTGCTAATCAAGTCGGGGTCATTTTTCAACTCTAATGTTTGACAGTAACGTTTCATAGTATTTTATGAGATTTGCTTACTATAAATTATCTTTTCTACGAATTTTTATTTTGCTAGCATTCTCCAATGGCTTATCTACAACCAATACCAAGTAACCTCCGCCTCCTGCACCTGAAAGTTTCAATGCCAAAGACTTATTACTATATTCGTCTATGTATTTCTGTAAATCTTTTGACACCATATTTGGAAACATAGAGATTTGTGCTTTAAAGGATTCATTAAAATATTTTGCAAAACTCTGCAAATCCTTATTCATTATTGCTTGCCAACAATTTTCTGCCGCTTCGGACAAAGCCCTTACACCTTCTTCCGTTATTTTTGTATCTGCATCAACATGTGTATCGGGAGGTCTGTTGAATGTATGCACCAAACAAATATGTTCCTCTAACCAAGACAATATGCTTTCATCATCTTGGCGTTCAATTTTGCTTGGCCAATAATTTCCATCGTAATAATGTCTAACCAATCCCGGCACACAAATACCTATTGAGTCTTGAGCACCACTTATATACTGCTGTAAAGTAGGTTCATTTTCAAAACAAAATACCAACTTTGCTAACAACTCGGGGTTATAGTCGGGTAATTGATATGGAAACAATTTTTTAATTGCCTTTCTGGTGGAAGTACTCATACCACTTCGTTCTTCAAATTCCATTGTCGGCTCAATAGATACAGTTAAAGCCCAACCACCATGATATTTAGACACATACGGTTGGTCAATCCAAGTTCCTGCCAAATCTACACGATAAGGAATTTGAGATTTTACGCTGTTACGCAAAGATGTCGTACTTCTTGCCTGTAATCCGTCTTCAGGAATACGTTCAAGTACGATATATTCTATTCCCCGATGCTTACAAAATTCTTCTTTTTCCTTTGTAGAGCCATCAGAATTGACAACAAAAATATCCGGTTTGAACTTATCTACGCTTTCCACAAAATCCATTATACCGCTACCTGCATTGATACATGCATCTCTAACATAGCGAATAGATTTTACCATATACAATCTTTCACGTTCCGAATTTATTGTCCTACGGTTTTTTAATTCAAAAATAGTTTTATCACTTCCTATACCAACATATAAATCCCCGTAAGCAGATGCCTCTTTGAAAAAAGCAACATGCCCACTGTGCAACATATCGTAACAGCCTGATACAAATACTCTTTTATTCATCTTATTGTTTATTCGGGTTATTTTTTTGAAATCATCTTTCTGCACGATAAGGATTAGAAAGAAAATCCTCGTATGACAACTTGATTCCGTCTTTTAATTCTGTACTATATTGCCACCCTAAACTCTTTGCTTTTGTTACGTCTAAAAGTTTTCGCGGTGTGCCATTGGGTTTGGTTGTATCCCAACGAATTTCTCCATTATAGCCAACAATTTCTTTAACTAACTCTGTCAAATCTTTAATAGATATTTCCTTTCCCGTGCCAGCATTAACGGTTTCGTTACCAGAATAGTTATTCATTAGAAATACACAAAGGTTTGCCAAATCATCTACATAAAGAAATTCTCTTAATGCACTCCCATCTCCCCAACAAGTAACAAACTCTTTATTTTCTATTTTTGCCTCGTGAAATCTACGAATCAAGGCAGGAAGTACGTGAGAATGCTCGGGATGATAGTTATCATTTGGACCATATAAGTTAGTAGGCATAACGCTTATGTAATCTGTGCCATATTGTCTATTAAGATATTCGCAATATTTCAAGCCACTAATTTTTGCTAAGGCATAGGCTTCATTGGTAGGCTCTAACGCAGAAGTTAGCAGGCAATCTTCCTTAATAGGTTGAGGTGCAAGGCGGGGATAGATACAAGATGATCCCAAAAACTCTAATTTCTTGCAACCATTTCGCCATGCTGAATTGATAACATTCATTTCTAAAATCATATTATCATACATAAAATCCGCTAGATGATTGTTATTTGCAATAATCCCTCCAACCTTTGCTGCAGCAAGAAAAACGAATTCAGGTTTTTCGTTTGCAAAAAAATTTTCTACTTCCGTTTGTCTTGTCAAATCCAATTCTGAATGGGTGCGAACAATAATATTCGTATAGCCTTGTCTTTGTAATTCCCTAACAATAGCACTGCCGACCATACCTCTATGTCCTGCTACATATATTTTGCTATTTTTTTCCATTATTCAGGTTGTTGTGCTTTTAAGTATAGTTTTTTGACAAATTTCAAGTCGTGTTGTACCATTATTCTTACCAATTCTTCAAAAGATGTCTTGCGAGGATTCCAACCAAGTAATGTTTTTGCTTTTGTAGGCTCGCCCAAAAGTTGATCAACTTCGGCAGGGCGGAAATATTTAGGATCTACTTCAACAAGAATCTTGTTACTTTTTACGTCAATTCCTTTCTCATTCACTCCTTCACCTTCCCAACGTAACTCAATTCCAACCTCTTTAAACGCAAGAGTACAGAATTCTCTAACAGTATGATATTCGCCTGTTGCAATTACAAAATCTTCAGGCTTGTCTTGTTGTAGTATCAACCACATACATTCAACATAATCTTTTGCATAGCCCCAATCTCTCAAAGAATTCAAATTTCCCAAATACAATTTGTCTTGGTAGCCTTGTGCAATACGTGCTGCTGCCAATGTTATTTTGCGTGTAACAAAGTTTTCTCCTCTTCGCTCACTTTCGTGGTTAAATAAAATTCCATTTACGGCAAACATACCATAACTTTCTCTATAATTTTTTGTTATCCAGTAGCCATACAATTTTGCAACGCCATACGGAGAACGTGGATAGAAAGGAGTAGTTTCTTTTTGTGGAACTTCTTGCACAAGTCCGTAAAGTTCAGAGGTTGATGCTTGATAAATCTTACATGTTTTTTCCAGTCCACAAATCCTAACTGCTTCTAATAATCTAAGAACACCTACTGCATCATTTTCCGCAGTGTATTCAGGAACATCAAATGATACCTTGACATGAGATTGTGCAGCCAAATTGTATATTTCATCGGGTTTGACCATATTAATTATACGAATAAGAGAAGAAGAATCTGTCATATCTCCCCAATGCAAATTGATAAGACGTCGATGTTTCATGTCTCTAACCCATTCGTCCAAATAAAGATGTTCTATTCTGCCCGTATTGAACGAAGATGACCTACGAAGAATGCCATGCACCTCATAGCCTTTTTCTAATAAGAATTCAGCTAAGAAACTTCCGTCTTGCCCTGTAATTCCTGTGATAAGTGCTGTTTTTTTCATTATACTAAGAAATTGATGATTAAATACTTTTCTTTCGAGGTGCAAACTTACAATTTTTTTATTATTTATCAAAGAAATTTCCTATAAAAATAATCCGTTACAAGTAATTTGCAACGGATATTTTTTAAATTCAGGATATTTTGTACAAATTATTAAAAGTACAATTTAAGTCCCAATTGTCCGCCAAGATAAACAAAATCTTTTTGTGTAAAGTTACGGTCGTCATTCTTAGAATATGAATACTTCATTATATTGTAGTAAGGAGTCAAAGCCGTAACATTAACTGCTATCTTGTTAGTCAAGTTAATGTCAAAAGACAATGGACTTACGCCTATGCGAACATTAAGTTTATTGATATCACCTAAATCTGTTCCTAAAAAAGTTCCTAAGTCTGTTTTACCAAACCCAAATGTTACATAAATGTTTGGTGTCCAAGAAAACATAGGATGCAAATGATGTACATAAGTTAATTTAGGAGTAAGAGTCCAAAGATTAACCTCATTATCTCCTTCATCTGCTTTGATAGTACTATATCCTAACATTCCACCAAAATACAATTTCTTAGTTAGAGCAGCATTATAACCAAGGTTGAATGTTACTACGTTCAAGTCGTCCTCGACGGTTAACATACCAATTTCTGTTTTTTGAGTGAATAACGAATAAGTTCCATTCACTTCCATAAAACTTTTCTGAGCAAATGTTAAGTTAGCAAATATCAATGCTACAACAATTAAAACTATTTTCTTCATGTTCTTTTCTATCCCAATTTTATCCTGTTGGGTTATCAGTTCTAAAAAGTAATTAATAAATTTAACTTCATTTCGCAACCTTGCAAAAATTGTGCCAAAGTGAATTCGTTATACAAATTAAATTAGTTTTTCAATAAAAATAGAAAAATTAAATAGTGCCTTATGCCTATTGATATATAGAATAAAGAAATATATTGCAATTATAAGAATACTAATAAAAGCAATAATAGTATCACTTAGAGGAAAGAAAAAATATTGCAATAAACAAAACAAGACAACTAAACAAGTTGGGATAACAAACGCTAAGCAAATCGCTTTCATTACTTTATTTTGTGGAGTAAGAACGGATACTTTTTCTCCAACCTGAAATTCAGTGGCATTATTTTGAATTACGGTTAAATCTTTGCCACTATTAGAAGTTTTTTCGCATAAAGTTGCAGCAGCACAACCGGAACACGATTCATTTTGTGCTATATGTAATGAGATTTCTTTACCATTTATTGCCGTAATTATTCCAAAATCTTTATTGCAATCTTTATTTTTCATCCCTTATATTCTTTTGAAATTCTTATTCTCCATATATCCTACCTTATTATCTTCAGTTTTTACCTTAATCCATTTACTTCCATCATTTTCCATTATTTTAATTTTTTGACCTTTATACATTATTACCACGTCC
>ONOZ01000148.1 GCA_900319595.1 uncultured Bacteroidales bacterium
AATAATAAAAAAAAAAAAAAAAAAATGGATAAAAGAAATCTTTTGTTGATTAGTAATTCAACTAATGCAGGCGAAAAGTATTTGGACTGGTGCAAATCTATGATTGAAGAATTTTGTAAGGAAAATAACGTTAATGATGTATTGTTTGTACCTTACGCTGGTTTTGCTCAAGGTTATGATGTGTATGAAAAGAAAGTTGCAGATGTATATAAAACTTTTGGAGTCAATGTTCGTAGTATTCATAAAGAGGCAAATCCTGTTAGTGCTGTAATTAACGCTCAGGCAATCGCTGTTGGGGGTGGCAATACTTTTTATTTGGTCAAGCAGATGCAATGTTTGGGAGTTATGCAGGCAATTAGAGAAAAAGCAATGAGTGGTACGCCTTATATGGGTTGGAGTGCTGGTAGCAATGTGGCTGGATTGAGTTTGAAGACTACCAATGATATGCCTATTGTGGAGCCAGAAAGTTTTGAAGTTATGGGTTTGGTTCCATTTCAGATAAATCCACATTATACTGACTTTGTTGATCCAAAACATGGTGGAGAAACAAGAGATGATAGAATAAACGAATTTATCGCTGCCAATCAAAACACTTACGTTGCTGCTATTAGAGAGGCAACAGCATTGAGATTGAAAAACGGTAATCTATCATTGGTTGGTAGAGATAACAAGATGAAAGTTTTTCATTACGGAATAGCAACAAAAGAATATACTTTACAAGACGATATTAATTTTTTAATGAAATAAAAAACGCTTCAATGAAAGATAGCGTAATATTAAAAGAGGGTAAAGTATTGATTTATCCGACAGATACTATATGGGGTATTGGTTGCTCGGCACTCGATACCCCTGCTATAGAGAAAGTAAAAACTATAAAGGGACGAGATAATAATAAAAGCCTAATTCTATTGGTTAAAGACAGTGAGATGTTATGTAATTATGTGGAATATGTGCCTAAGTGTGCTATTGACATGATAAACAACACAACAGAACCTACTACTATCATATACCCAAAAGCCAAGAACTTACCTATACAACATCTTTCTTTTAATGAATCTATCGCAATTAGAATCCCTAAGAATGATTATTTGCAACAATTATTTATGGAAATAGATTTTCCGATTGTTTCCACTTCTGCCAATTTTTCGGGTTCTCCTTCGCCAAAATGTTTTGCAGATATTGATAAAGAATTATTGCAAAAAGTTGATTATGTGAGTACTTACCATAGAGAAAACACAGCAAACAACACCTCTTCTGTGATATATTTAGTGGAAAACAATAACACGCTAACAAAAATTAGATAATAACTTATTTGATTAACTCTTCTATCAAATCATTTACCGAGGCAATAAAAATAGGCTTGATGTTGTATTTTTCTAATAAGTTGTCTTTGTTATATTTGCTAAGGAAAATCCTTTCAAAACCCATAGCCTGAGCCTCGTTCATACGTCTATCAATATAAGGTACGGGACGAATCTCGCCACTCAAACCAACTTCGGCAGCAAAACAATATTTATCATTTACGCTTATATCTTGGTGAGAAGAAATTATTGAACTCAAAACGCTCAAATCCATAGAGGTATCATTGACTTTCAATCCTCCGGCAATATTAAGAAAAACATCTTTATTACTTACTTTTACACCGGCTTTCTTTTCCAATACTGCCAAAAGCATATTCAACCTGCGAATATCAAAACCATTACTTATTCTTTGCGGGGAGGAATAATAAGTTGGAGAAACCAAAGCCTGAGTCTCTATCAACAAGGTTCTTCTTCCTTCCAACGCTGCACAAATAGACACTCCGCTCAACTGCTCTTCTCTTTGCGACAAAAGGACTTTGGAAGGATTATCAACACAAGTCAAACCAAAAGAAGTCATCTCATAAATACCCAACTCATTTGTAGAACCAAACCGATTTTTGATTGAGCGAAGGATTCTGTAACCATAATTTTTGTCGCCCTCAAATTGCAAAACTGTATCTACCATATGTTCCAATATCTTAGGTCCAGCCAATGAACCTTCTTTTGTTATATGACCGACTAAAAGAATGGGAATATTGTTTTGTTTTGCACAATCTATCAATTTGTCGCCACAAGTCCTAACCTGAGTTATACTACCAGCAAAAGAATCTACTTCTTGTGTTGTCATAGTTTGAATAGAATCAATTATAATCATCTGAGGTTGAAGTTCTTTTGCAGTATTTATAACACTATCTACATCGGTTGAAGCCAAAACAAAGCAATTTTCCGAAGATATTTGCATACGCATCTGCCTTAATTTAATTTGCTCTAAACTCTCTTCCCCAGATACGTATAGTACTTTCTTATCATTGCAATTCAAAGCAATTTGTAAAAGCAAAGTACTTTTACCAATACCAGGCTCACCACCAATCAACACAACACTTCCAGTAACTAAACCTCCGCCCAAGACTCTATTTAATTCCGTATCTTTGACATCCAACCTATGCGACTCTGAATACTGAATCTTAGAAATGGGTTGTGGAGTGGTAGTTTGTAAAATAGTTTTTTTTGTAGTAGATGCAGACGAGGACAAAATTTTTTCTTCTATTGTTCCCCAAGAATTGCACTGCGGACATTTGCCTAAGTAACTTGACGACTGGTATCCGCAATTAGCACACACAAATACTTTTTTCTCTTTTGCCATATCTTAACTTGGTCGTGCTGTAATTTTTTTCTTTATTTCCTTTGGAGAAGACGCACGCTTACCATCTTTTTTATATTTTTTGTGATAAGGTCCAAAAGGTATATCCATAAAAACATAGCGTTGCATCTGCTCTATAATTCCCAAATCATATACTTGTTCTTTATCCAATTCTAATTTTCTGTCGTGATGGTCTTTGGGCGGAATTGGAGAGTCGTAATTGAAATCCATTTGACGCTCAAACAAAGTATCCATCGTTGTGGTAGAAATCATAGTGTAGTGGGCAACAGCGTTAGTTGCACTGCTCCAATGAGGATTATCAAAACGGAATATGGTTATTTGCAAAACAGCGTCTGCACCAGAAGTTTCTCTAATTTTTTTCAAATCACTTATTTTGAATGTTTTAGAGTTTAGTGTAGAATCCACTCTTTGTTTTTCTATCTCAGCGATGACCGAATAAACATAATAACCCTTTGAGCCTAACTCTTTTGTAGCCATTATACAAACCATTTCATCTGCCATCTCATATTCGCTACGATTATAAGGGTATAGAATAAATATATTTTTTGGTTCCTCTTTATATAGTTTTTCGTAAGTTACCTTTCTATGTATTTTTTTAGGAAATAGTTTTCTGTAAGTTTTCTTTATAAAATTGCCTTTGTTTTCTGTTTCGGGTACGTACAATGGAGTTGCTTTTGTAGAGTCTGCGGGGTCAGTTACTTTGTTTTTTTCTTCCATCATATGTAGCACCTTGTCCATAGTTGTTACAGGTTGCTTTTTTTCGCCCTGAGGAATAATTTTTTGAACATCGTCTTTTTTCTTTTTAAATTTCTTTAAAAATTCTGGGGTATGGTCTTCTTTTTCCTCAGTATCGTTATACTTAACTATTGCACTCATATCACTTTGAGAAACAAGTATATCTTCCAATTTCAAAGTGTCAGTAGCAGATGTGGTATCAACAATAATTTTCTTTATTTGTTTTTTGTTCTGCTCCGTATTGTCTTCGTCTTTTTCGCTCTGTTTTAGGTTGTTAAGGAGTTTTTCTTTTTCTTTCTTACGTTCCTCTTCTATACGTTTTTTCTCTTCTTTTGCGGCACGTCTAATCAATTCCTCTTGTTGTTTTTCCTTATTTTTCTTTTCCTTCTCCTTTTGTTTATCTTGCTTTTGCTTTGCTTTTTTCTGCTTTTCTGATTCTTTTTGTCGCTGATTATTTATTTTTTTATTCTGATTATCATTTTTTTCACTCTGCTTTTTTACCTCTTTATTGATAGTGTTGTCAGTTTGTTCTTTATTATCATTATTATTTCTGTTATTTCTTCTGTTTTGTGCAGATGGTCTTCTTTCAGTATTCTTTTCAACTTTGCTTATGCTCGGTTCTACTTTTGATAGTTCTGGTTTGGAAGACGAGCAACTACACAATAGCATAATAATCAGTATATAAGGCAAATACTTTTTCATAATCCCAAATCTTTTCTCAAATTATCTACATACGTTTTGCTTTCTGGAAACAGATGCGTTTCTTTATCAAAAAATGTTTGTGCTTTTGTGGTATCGCCTTGCAGTAATAATAATCTTGCATAATCTATACACATTCCGGGAGCAATCTTGTTTTTAGTTTTTTGATTCTTGCTACCTTTTTTGTCTGCCTCAACAATCTCTTTATAGCCTTTAATTGCTTTTTTTATATCTTTATTATCCAAAGCATTAGCATACCTATAAGCACTTTCATCATAACTTTTGTACTTGTAAGGTGCCTTTTGGCAAGCCACCGCAATGATAGACAATATTATCAATAGTATATATTTCATTTTGCAAAGATACAGAAAAATTAGAAATTAGAAAATAGAAATTAAAAATTATTTTTCATTATTTCTTTTATATAAGTTGCTTTTTCTTAAATTAGAAATGATGCGAAACAATCAAAGTTACTAATACCAAAAAACCTACTCCTTTAAATCACAAAAAATAAAAATCTCGCGTACGCGTCTTTTTTTTTATCTTCTATTTTATCTATTATATTATTGTCCGTAATTTTTACAGGACCTACTGAAAATTTTTCATAAAGGCAATGTAAATTTGGCTATCGTTCTACTTTGTTAAAAATCTCACAAGAGCGTTCAAAAATACCATTCATAAACGCAATTGCAATTCCATAGTTAGTTATTGGGATATTTGCTTGAATAAATGGTTGCAGACGGTTAAGTAATTGTTTTTCAGTAGCCACACACCCTCCACATTGTATTACCATTGCATAATTGTTTGGTTGATTTATTCCATCGGTTAATCCCGCCAAAGCCTCAAATATTAGATTCTTTCCCGTAAATTTACTAATCATTTTTGGTAACTTAACCCTGCCAATATCTTCGCATGTTGGTTGATGAGTACAATTTTCAAGCATCAAAACCCTATCGCCATCTTTAAGATTTCTCAGATACGTAACCCCTTTCAAATACTCTTCAAACGCACCTTTTTCTTTTGCCAAAAGTATTGAAAAACTTGTCAAATAAATCTCTTTTGGGACAATATTATTTACAAAATCAAATACTTGAGAATCAGTTATAACAAGTTTAATTTTCGTCCCCATCATCTCAATCATTTTTTTTAGTTGTTCTTTCTGTACAACAATACTTATGGCTTTGTTATCCAAAATCTCTCGTATCATTTTCACTTGTGGCAAAATCAATCTACCCTTAGGAGCAGAAATATCAATAGGAGTAACCAACAAAACAATATCATTTTCGTTTATTATACCGTCAAGAATATTGTTGTTTTTCTGCTCATTATAAGGAATATGTTTTTTTATTAGTAGCGTAAGTTGTTCCCTACAATCGTTGTTATTTATACTAATGCAAATGAAATCTTTAAAATACTGTTCAATAGTTTGTTTTACAGAGTTTTGTATTGGAAAAATATCTTGCTTATTATATACAATGATATAGGGGATTTTCTTTTTATTAAAACTCTCAATTAGTTCCATTTCAGTAGATTGAAAACAATTATCGCTTACCACAACCACAGCCATATCAACTAAATCAATTGCTTGCGAAGTTTTTTGTTTGCGTTTTTCTCCCAATTCACTATCATCGTCCAGACCAGCAGTATCTATCAATGTAACAATACCAATGTCAAATAATTCTATTGTTTTTTTTACAATATCAGTTGTAGTTCCTTTTTTAGAAGAAACAATAGCCGTCTGTTGATTAGTCAAAACGTTAATCAAACTACTTTTACCGACATTACACCTGCCAAAAAATCCTATATGTACTTTGTTTTCTCTACTATTCTGCATTGCTTTGCAAAATTACTAAAAAATCTTTTGGAAATACTATAAAGTTCAATTTTTTTTGTACCTTTGCAAGTTCAATTGAATATGACTAATGTTTTAAAATATAGAAAAATCAATAATTATGAGTGAATTACAAAAATTACAAGAACAATTAAATGTTGGAAAAGAAGAGGTTTTTAATTATTTTTTATCAATGGGAATTGAAATAACTGATGATTCTCAATTAACATCTTTACACACAGATAGTTTTACTGCATTTTGGAAGAAGAAATTGCAAATGTTAGAGCAAGTTAATATGGACGAAACAAACGATGACACGTTATTAAAAAAATTAGTATCTTTAGGTGAAAATCATTACAATATAGGTTCGTATAAAGAAGCGTTTGATTATTTTTTATTAGCATCTGAGAATGGCGATTTATATGCTTTGTATATGGTTGGGCGTTGTTTAGAAAACGATTTAGGAATAGCAGACACCACATCCAAAGCAATAGAATATTATTTACGCTGTGCACAAGCAGATTTCGGTAAAGCAATTTATAGATTAGCACAATGCTATGAACAAGGATTGGGGGTAGAGCAAAACTATGGAGAGGCAGCACAATATTATAAACTTGCATTGAAACACGGATACAATACCCAACAGGATTATGACCATATAGCGAGTATTGTACGTGCAAAATTTGTACAACAAGCAGAAAATGGCGATGCAAAAGGATATTTTCGTCTAGCATCTTATTTAGTAAAAAGACAAGGAAAGAGTTTCGATGACCCGCAAGTTAGAGAATACGTTACTTTGGCTGCACAATCAGGAGATTCTTCGGCTTTGTATCGTATGGGTTTGTATGCAGAGGACGAAAATAACGAAACTCAAGCAAAAGAATATTTTATTTCTGCGGCAAAGAATGGAAACACTCCAGCCTTATTACATTTGCAAGACAAATATGATGTAAATGCTATGGATTTGATTGTAGATAATGCTGAGCAATTACTACATATGGGCGACTATTATTTGAAACGTGGCGACATTGACCAGGCTTTGAATTATTATATGAAATCAGCAGAAAAGAATAACCCTCAGGCTCAATGCAAAATAGGTATGTTGTATATCAAATACCCTTCATACGAAACAGATTTGCAGAAAAATCACATCTATTGGCTAAAACTTGCTTGTCAGGGCGGAGATGCTGATGCTTATTATAGGTTAGGAATTTGTTATGAAGGTGGGGGTGATACAATAGTTGAAGAAGATAGAGCAAAGGCCTTTGAGTATTTTGAAAAATCTGCAAACTTGGGTCAAGTTTTGGCACAAAGTAAGTTAGGTTTTTATTATAAGCGAGGAATTGTGGTTGCAAAAGATTATGAAAAATCTTATAATTGGTATTTGCAAGCATCTCAAGCAGGACATGCTATTGCTCAAAATCAATTGGCTTTTTGTTATTTGAAAGGAGAAGGCGTTGAATTAGATAAGAACGAGGCATTTAATTGGTTCAAAAAGGCAGCCGAACAGAATCACTATATTGCATTGTATCAATTAGGACTGTGCTATATGTACGGAACTGGTTGTGAAAAGGATTACGCATTGGCAAGAGAATGTTTTGAAAAGGCTTTGGATAACGGTTATGAGGCAGCACAAAAACAGTTAGGTGTATTGAATAGAATAGACAAGTTGAACGGAGAATCTAATGTTGATAAACTGAGAAGCAATTTTACAGTTGATAATTCCAAAATTGATATTGA
>ONOZ01000002.1 GCA_900319595.1 uncultured Bacteroidales bacterium
AAAATTATTAAATAATCGCAAAATAAGATAAAAAAACAATATAAATTTAATCTTATTTAAAATAAATTTACTAATTTTGCAATTAGTAAATTCTAATAAAGATATGTCTGTGAATTTAGATAAATATTATCAAAAATGCGTTACCGCTGGTTTATGCGAAAAGGGGAAAGAATATTGGGACAACAAAGAGCAACTAATATCTTTCGCAAAGCAGGAATGTGAGTTCCTTATTGAAAATAAACCTTTAACGCATAATGAAATGTTGGAGATGTTTTCACAGGAATATCTAAACACACAATCCGTTTATATAAAGCAAAATTTAGATACTTTGATTGAAAGCGAAGATGTTTATTCTTTGATATTAAATTGTACAGGTATAATAAGAATCTTTGAAGATAGCAGTATAATAAATGTTGCAGATAATAGCAATATTCAAGTAAGGATTTTTGCAGATGGATTATGTACATTAAGACTATTTACTAATAGTAAAATAGATATTATATTAGAAAATAATTGTGGAGTAATGGTATTTAATTATGGTGGCGAAGTAAAAAGTGTTCAAGGCAATCCAGCATTTGTAAGAAATGTAACTATAAAAAATTTTAGCAAGTAATGGCAACCGATAAAAAACAATATAAGATAGGTAGAAAAGGACAAGCAGATATATTATTTAAGCCTGTTAGCAATACGGAATTATTAGGCGATTATATTCGCTCCTGTAAAATGTACGGATTGCACCTAATAAATCAATCCGAAATATACTTCCCTATACCAAAACAACGAGAATTAGTATCTTATATTGAATTAGACGGAGAAGAAGTGGGGGCAGTTAGTGTAGATGATGGCAAATTAGCATATGAACCTTTTGAATATTGGATTGAATTTGCTTATTTCGGGGACAATTTCTTTAATAAAAATAATTTCTTTTTTCAAGCAATAGAAGATTGCTTTGCAAAAGAAGTTCCGTTATGGCTTATAAATACCTATACGGGATTAAAACTAAAATGCTATTACGCCAAAACAGAAATAGATACTCACGAAAGAAATAAATATTATGGCTTAAAAGATTTTGTTTCAATGAAAGTCTATTTCAGAATACCAAAGCCTAATCAATGCGATTTTACATTAACAGATTTTTCTGCTCAAATATATTCTGATAATACGGAAAGTCCTGTGTATCAGAATGATGCAAGTTTATACCCACGAGTAAATTATTCTAATGATAATTTTCCTACTATAACATTTTAGAATATGGATAGCAAGTATTTAAGCATATTAGATAGCACAGGAAAAGAAGTTTTAAAAATATACACTTATAACTTCTCATCTGAACTTATGGGGCGGGAAAACCTAACAGTAGAATTAGATTTGCCTATACAATATAAAAATGGTATAGAGATACCATATCCTTTTTCGACTGCGTGGCATATAGAATACAATAATAATGTTTATTTCTTAAATAATGCCACCCCTGTTGGTAAAAAAGACAATGAGAACAGGTATATACACTACACACTAATATTTGAAAATGGCTTTAATCAATTAGATAATGTTTTTATTAAGCCATTTGGTAGAGTTTTTACAGATAAAGACAACGATGGCTATGCTGATGAAAATGAGATAATCTCCGATATTCAGTTTGGTGGAGCAAGTGGATTTTATGGCAATATCTATGATTTGGCATTATTTTTACGCAGAAATTTAGAATATTCCTTTGGCTATATTACAGACGAAAACGGAGAACCTGTTATGTTTGATTATAAGTATATAAAAAATCAAATAACAGAAGAAACGGCACAAGGAAGTGCATATATCCCTAAATTCGTTTGCTTATTAGATGGTATAAACTATAACTTGCCTCTATATTCAAATAATATAACAGATGCAGAAAATGGAATATTACCTATCTTAAATATTTTAGCAGATATAGAATCAGCAAACAAATATTCAGCATCTCCAAAATACCCTATTGCAGACAAACAAAGTATTGATTCCACAACATCAAGTTATAGGGAGTTTCTAAAAAGGGTTAATGAGTTTTTTGTATATAAAGAAAAAATAAATGGTAGAGATAAAGAAGTAGGCTATATTTATGATTGTAAAAGCATTGCATTATCTAAAAAGATTATAGCAAAAGACAATAAGCAATATTCTTTCTATTGCATAACGCTGAAAAAGAAAGGAGAAGCCGTTGTAGATGCTAATAATAATAAAGTTATCTTTGAATATGGTGGATTAACCAAAGATGGTGGTTTGTTATCAATAGAAAGAAATACAAACGAAAATAAACTACCAACAAGAATTTATGCAACAGGTAGCGGTGAAAACCTCCCTATAAATTATTTTCATATCTACGAAGATAGAACAGATGAAGTAGCAGAATTAGGTAGTATATTCCCATATCGTAAAAGAAAAATACCATCATTAAAATATTTAAAAGATTATTTTGCTAATGGACAGCATCCCGATGAATTATCTTTGACAAAATTATATTTAGTACCAAATAATGCTTGGAATTGGGTATATGATAAATATTTTTATACAAAAATATATCAACAAATTGGTAATGCTGAATATGTATATGATGGCACTTGACAAATAAAGCAATCTACGGTTCAGGTTGTTTATAATATAAATGAGAACTCTGCACAATTTCAACTTGTAGAGGGCGGGGATTGGATAGATATGCGTTTTGGAGTTATTTATCTAACCACTGATAGCGAGGGTGATATACGTGCAACGGCACGCATATTAGATAATATAACAAAACAAGTTGTACAATTGGGAGGACCTAATAGTAAGATGTGGTGTAATGATATACTAAATGCAAAGCAAAATAACATTTTTGATGAAAACCTTAATCCTATAATAACAGATGATTTTCTGAAAAACGGCACATATGAACAATTACAATATTCAGATTACATCATTCTTGTAAATGGAGAAGAAAATATACCACAGATTAGGCAAGCAGACAAAATATACTACATCATAAGAAAACTTGAAGATGGTACTAATAGTTATTATGGGGAATATGAAACAGCATCATTAACATCAGTATGGTATCCACGAACAGAAACAACATACGAAAGATGTAATCCTTTCCCTAAATACATAACACAACTGCAAAACCTTATGCCTGAATGTTTTAGAGCATATGTTGCAGGTTGGTATTATGGCTTTTTATATGCAAAACACTACCCAGCAGATGAATTTAACATTGCAGAAAAAGTAGAAGTTGCTACAGACGGAACATCTTTGACTTTCAACGAAAGGTACAAAATTAGAATATTTAGTAACAGTGGTTTCCCATTAGCATATATGCCTATGTATGATGAAGAACAAAACTTCGTAGATTGGGAATTATTAGGTGTTGTAGATACTAATACAGGAAGTGCATATTATAATTATGATTTGTTTTTAAAAGGATTAAAAGATTTTTGCGTAGGAATAAGCAAAGTATATACATTAGATAGAACATTGTTTTCATATATAGACTGCGGAAAAATATACAACCCTATAACATATTATGAAAACAAAGAATTTATTGAGCAATTTGGACTAATAGAAACAATAGAACAATATGATGATATAAAGCCATCTTTGGTTAATCAATGGGTTGCTGATTTAGGTAGATTAGATGAAGTTGTTGATGTCTATATTCCTTGTATCAATAGCGAGAATAAAGATGCATTAGGTAAATATTGGTTAGATAAACGATATATACACGATGGTAGAAATTCGCAAGTTCCAAATCTACATATTCCAAACGAACCAAAGGAAAAGGCTTTTGCTATCGTTCCTTATTTAGATGAAAATGGGGGAGTTTCTTATGCTTCTGGTGGTGCTAAATTAAATACAGTTGGTTGGAACTTTGATGAAATAGAAAATGGGGCATTACTTACAATTTCAGCAGATACGCCAGAAGAATATATTGCACTAAAATTGTCTAACGAAGAATGGCATTATGGAATACCCCCTATTCCTATAACATATAGCATTAGAGCATTTGTTAGACTTAAAGTAGTAGATGAACAAGGCATTATTCTTAAAAATGATTTAGAAACAGTTTTAAATGGCGAGGCAACAATAGGAATAAAGGTATATTCTGGACAAGATAGTACAGAATATTGGAATATATTGTCCCGTAAGGATTTAGGACTTATGTGGATAGATTACGCTGACGATAAAGAAGTATATGCCGTAGAGGGATATATTATTGACTCGTATATTGAAGATGGGCAGAAGTATATAACAATATTTACTAATGCTACAATTACGGATAATAGAATAAACGTAGGCACAGGAGACCCTACTAAAAAAACAGAGTGGAAAAGATGTACAGTAAATATCACTAATCCGAGAAACCATCAAGTAACATATTTTACAGATAAATATACTATTGAATACATAAAGAAATATTCCCTTGATTTAAGGGCAGGTATTCAGAAAGATATTTTTATTGACGATGGCAATAAAGAATATACAATTACAGCACAAAAGGTAGGGGATTATTCTTTTAGTCTTTTTGATGATGATGCAAGACGTAAAAGAGTTAGACCGGGAGATAATTGGGCATTTGAATATCTAAAAAGCAACGATGCACGCATAAGATTAGGCATCTTGTCTAATATGGTATTCAATTGTAAAGTAGCAGAAGTGTTTGATTATGACCAAAGAATATTTTTTGTTTGGACAAAAGATTTAAAATTCAATCCTTTGCACCCTGCTTGGCAAGGCGAAGAAGCACCTATGATGGTATTCTCAACCGGTGATTTGGCAGGAATAGACCATAAGTTTGCTATCACAGAATTTATAGAAGATACAACTAAAAGTATTGATACTAATCTATCGGAGGGTGATACGTATTTATCTCCCGTTTCATCTAAATATAGAGCAACATTAAATTTCGTTTTAAATGATATTGCAGATAATAAAAGTTTCTTTCAGTTTATTCCTCAAAGAAATGCAAAACCAAAACAGGGGGATTTATTTATAATAGAAAATGCAGTATATCCACATTGCCCTTATACATATTCAGCAGAAAGAAAACTATATGATAAAATGAAAGATGCTCTTAATTTAGAAGCACGTTATAATTATTCATTAGTTTTTGATGAAATAACACGTATAAAAAAAGGCATTAACTTTACACAAATAAAAGTAGGAAACATTTTATCTATTAAAAATAATTCGTTAGTAATAACAAAAGGTGATGTAGATAGCGTAACATCTTATGATTTTATCATTAAAAGCGTTTCAATACAAAGACAAGCAGATTCACTTTATGATAAATACACAATTGTACTTGAAAACCTAAAAAGGAATACAAGCAAAAAGATTATATCAGTTACGGATTGGGATGTTACTATAAAAAGACGTATAGCAGATTCTGAAAGAAAACTTATTGCTAAAATTACTAATTCAACCAAAGATACAGGAAGTAATATTCCAGCACTAAAAGATAAATTCACGGAAATAGATACCAAAATACAGGTACAAAAACAACAGACAGAACCGATTCAGCCTGATAGAGTATATACTTATGAGTATGATGATACTTATGGAGATACACAAGAAAAATCACAATAAAGAAAGGAATAAAACAATATGGCAAAAACGTACAATGAATTAAAAAATTATATAAATAGCGAAATTACAACTAAAAAAGAAAAGGGGAGTATAACGCCTTTTTCTCACGGGGCAGTACTCCAAGAAGTTGTAGATTTTGCAAACGAAAATGGGGGAGGGAGTAGTACCAATTATTCGCTAATCATAACAGATAGTGCAGATAACACCCAACCTGCAAGTGCAATCAATGAAGTTTATCTGAATTTAGTTAATGTTACAAATAATGAAGTTGTTAGTAGCACAAAACTAATAAATGGGGAGTCTATATATGTATCATATAATACAATTACAGGATTAAAAGTTAATGTAGTAACTATAAATCCTACACATATAGACCCAGATTCCGATTTTGAGAATGGTATAAAAGTTATAGAAAGTGTTATAACTAATAGTACAGGTCAAGTTACAGGTACAAGGAAAAAGATACTTCCTAATAAAAAATATGTAGA
>ONOZ01000152.1 GCA_900319595.1 uncultured Bacteroidales bacterium
ACGATAGTCAGAAAAGATACATAATTAGTAAGAATTATTCTATTTTGCAGTGTTGTGTCTAAATTTTCTTTTGCGATTTTGTGGAAAACTTCAGTGTCGGACCCAGAATGTAAAAGTGGTATTATATGATAATAGTCTATGATAAGTATTGCTATCCTAACGATAAATGCAATAAAAAAAATATGTAGTAATTTATAATCTACAGTTTTTATTGTCCCATATAACACAAAAAGAAGAAGTGTCAAAAGTATGAAAGTAAAATTTAATATCATAACCAAATATTTGCGTTTCGTTATTTTTTATAATTATTCACATTTATGCTTTACTTTATCAAGTGAATATTTTATATTTTGTAAGAACATTCGTGCTTGCCAAGCCGATTTATTAGTCACTCATTTCTTTATTGTTGGAATGCGTTGTTGTCTTTGAATATTAGAAGAGAATAATCAAACGATTCTAATAATTTTTGTATACATATTCCTAATTATCGGTAGCGTTAATACAAATTGTTTTTCATTTTTATTTAATCCAATCGTAAAAGTAAATAGTCCAACCACGATAAAAGAAATCAAAGTGGTTAAAAATAATTTTTGGAAAGCACTGTGGATGGTTATTGACAAATAGTATGGGATAATCAAAGATAAAATTGTTACTATTATCATTTTTGTAAACACATCAAAAAAGTATTTTTTTAAAGAAATATTTATATAATATTTCATATATATAGTTCTAAATATAGCACATATAATATTACCAACAGCCCAAATATAAAGCGTGAGTGTGGCAGAATAGCCTAACCTAAGAAGTATGTATGTCACAGGAACGACACCTATTTTTACAAATGATACTACTATTTGATGAGTTCGGATTTGTCCTTTAGCATGTAGTGCATGTAATAATGGTAATTGGAAAGTGTCAAACATGATAAAAACAATGATAGCTTTGGTGAAAGCAATAGTATATGGAGGATATTTCCCGAGCCATATAGTGAGAATAACTTCTATATTCAGCATTAGAGGAATAGCAATAAAAAGGAATAAAAAATAATACATCTTAGATGTGGAATAAATAAGAGTGTAGAAATATGATATATTGCCAGTGGAATATGATTTGAGAATTTGTGGACGAAATGATTGCGAAACATTATCGACAAAGCCAGTCGCAAGGGAAAGAAATTGATGTGCAACTCCTAAAGATGCATTTGCAAGAGAACCTGCGAATATATTAAAAAAGATACTTCTAAGTTGAGTTCCCACTCCATCTGCGGCGTTTACTATCATTGCATAACCTGAATATGTGGCAAAGTCTTTGATTATTTTGTTATTCCAAAAACGAAGATATTTACAATCATTTAACTTTCGCTTGGAAAAAAAAATGTATAAAAATAGTATAATTATAGATACAATAAACATCAAGAATGAATATACGACAAGTTTATCTATCGGACTATTGATGATAAGTACACAGGCAAGCAATTGTAAAAATTGTTCTATAATAGAAATCGTAGCAAAGAAATTCATTTTCTCATGTGCAATGATGTTGGAGTGAAAAGGAACCCTTATTACTTTAGAACAAAATGTAAATAAGGAAAACTGAAAACAATAATTTGTTGCAAGGAGTCTTTCATGTGATATACTTAATTTATTATTTATAAGCCAAATTCCAGCAAACTCTAATATGACAAACAATACGCTCGCAAGTATTATATGTGAATTAATAGCCATAGAATAGATTTGATTTAGTTTTTCTTTATTTCCTGTGCCAAGTT
Organism: uncultured Bacteroidales bacterium; assembly: GCA_900319595.1. Taxonomy (GTDB): domain Bacteria; phylum Bacteroidota; class Bacteroidia; order Bacteroidales; family P3; genus Scybalousia_A. The sequence goes on from ONOZ01000152.1 coordinate 1,769, forward strand.
CAACCGTAAGATACCTTGAAGTTGCATTAGTGAGAGCAGAGTTAAAAAAAACAAAAAAAGACACGACACTACCCACAACATTGTATATCCCAAAATCTTCAAATCCCAGGACATTCAGTACTACTCGTGATGTATACACACCAATAAGTACTACTATGCACATCCGAACAAAAAGGAATATAGAATTCCTTAACCCTCGTTTCGCGTCTTGTGTAGACATTGATAGTGTTTCGGAATATTAAAAGAGGTCTTATAGGACAAGGGATTCTCCTTGTTCTATCCGTTCTCTACATTCTTCAAGTGTTAGTCTTTCTTTCAGATTGAGATAATATTCGAAATTTTTATGACGGCGTATTTGTAAATTCTTTGGTGGAGGGGTTCTCCAATCTCCATAAGCAAGGGATAGATAACTATCATATTCTTTTGGAATGATTATTGTAGTATATTCAAAAGGAACGTCCATTGTGTCCTCAAACCAAGATGATTTAAAGATTTTTTCTGTCCAGCCATCATAATAATAAGTTGATGCACACAAGTTCCCTTTGTCGCTGCAGTATTTCTTCTGGTATTTAATAAAGTCGCTTAATGCTCTTTGTTTGCTAATGTTGCATGCATATTTTCTTATAGAATGAAAAAAAAGATGTCTTTGTGATTTCATAAATAAATATTTTAAAGCAGATAAGAAGTGAACATCACATAGACTTGTTTGGTATTTTGAAAACAAATTCCGTAATCTTTTCTGTATTTTTATCACTTTATCCCTATCTAATTCAAAATAATCTAAAGGAAAAATGTCGATATAAATTCCAGCGATAAAAGGATACGCTTTTGTTTCCCAAAGAGTTGTTTTAGTATCAAAAATTTTTCCAAAAGGTAGGTAATAATTCTCATCTGTTTCTAAAGAAACAAAATCTAAGTTATCTTTAGTCAATTCTTGTCTTAAAGATACAAGTTTTTCATAATCTTTTCTAGGGACATACAAATCCATATCGTCGTCCCAAGGGATAAAGCCCTTGTGTCGTACTGCACCTAGCATAGTTCCTCCACAAGCAATATATTTTATATTGTGTTTTTCAAAAAAAGAAACTGTAAACTTAAACATTTCTAATAATCTGTATTGTAAATCCGTCATGATTTTTACAGTTGGGTTTTCAATTTTCAAATCAATCTATTAGATGCTACATTAAATCTTGCAGAAATTATTTTCAAACGTGCTTAAGAACTTTAAGTACATCATAATTGTCATTTTCGGATTCTGCCCAAAGAGTTATATCTCTAATTTCGTTACGTTTGACGCCATTATCCGCTAGTGATTGAAATATAGTAGCAACTGCTACAATAGCTACATAGTATCCAAAATCCTTTTGAGATAGTAGTCTTGACATTATAGAGAACGAAACTATCTCAACAATGCCCAAAACTATAGTCACAATAGTTTGAGAAGATACGCCGTTAATTACTTTCTGTGTATTAGTTAGCACCTATCTTTCTATTACTTTTCTTAGTTGAGTACTGCTTGTACCTTGCGTGTATGGAAAATATATTATTTCTACACCTTTGTCTTTGAATAATTCTTCGTAACGATTAAATCTTTCTGTACCTTTGTAGTCAGAACCGACAAAAAGATAATCATATTTAACTATTCCGTTCAAATACACATCACAGTCTTCTTTCTCAGATTCTATCACTTGGTTTACATATTTTACACTTTTGACGATTTCACATCGTTCTTTAAAAGATATAAAAGCTTGTTTGCCTTTATGAGAAGCATCTTTATGTACCCCCACAACTAAATAGTCGCAGTATTGTTTTGCTTTTTTTAAAAGATTCAGATGTCCAATATGAAACAAATCGAAAGTGCCACTCAAATAACCTATTTTCAATTGTGGTTTGTTAGAGTATCTCCCTCCATCAATCTTATATTGATAACTTTCTATCCCAAATTGATGTGCATCCTTACGATATCTGTCGATTACGTTTTTAAATATTTCGTCATATTGAGGAATAAACAATGTATGGTGAGCATTCATTTCATGAATAATTTGTTGAGCAAGTTTTTCTGTTTTTGCAATATTATTTTCGCCACCTTCGAATTTTGTTCCTTTTATTGCTCCAGGAGAAACATTGAGTATCCTATTGTTTGTTCCACTTTTTTCTAATTCTATATTCAAACTTTCTATAATAGAACATATTGCAGATTTAGTTGCTCCATATAAAGCAAATAGGGGAGATGATACTAAACCTGCTATGCTTCCCATAACGGCACATTTAAATTCCTTTTTTTGAAGCATACGCTTAAAAAAGAAATTCAGCGTCTTTATGACAGATATTGTATTTACTTGAAAACTATTACTAATCTCTGCTTGTTGTATTGTGTCAAATTTTGCAACTCTTCCAAACCCTGCAGTAATGACGAGAATATCAATGTCATTAAATTGTTCTAAAAAATTAAAGTCATCGTTAAGTAAATTTACCTTATAGTAATTTAGATTAGGATACTTATTCATATCAATGTCTGGCTCTGTTTTATCTATGATATTGACACGATTATCCCTATCTTTTAAGAATTCCAACGCAATAGCAAGTCCTATACCATTGCTACCACCGATTATTAGCGAGTTTGACATATTTTATCTTTTTATGATTACTTTGTGTAGAAATGTATCCATAATTATTTGGAAAATTGAGGTCATTGTAGATAGAAAAAGATTACTTTCGTTCTTTGTATTTTTGTTGTATATAGTATTATTTCTGTAAATTCAACATAATTATACAGATATTAATAATTTATATAGTTGTAATACTGTATGTGATGATGGGCTTCCTGTTTGTCAAAAACTGTAAAATAAGGATAAGTGAAGACTGTTACGTGTTGCTTGTTATACGAATACTCTATAAAGTGACTGATGTTGTTAAAGAATACTACAATAGCTAATATCATATACCATGTAAGTAATACATTTCTCCTAAATTTTATAACATCTTTACGAAAAGAAAATATTATGGCAAGTAAAAAAGGAGTCGCATATCCCCAAAGTCTAGTCGCAATCTCTTGAATAAACGAAAATATTGAATAAATAAATAACCCGCAAATATAGAGATTAAATAGCCTTTGCATTTTTTCGTTGTCAAATTTATAAAGAAATAGCAATATAGGTAGTGTATAAACAATTCGCATGATTTTTCCCTCTAAGTAATCACCCTCAGATATTCCAGTATGGTTTAGTGTGTTTTGTAAAAAATAATTAATAGAGGATAAATTTATAAGATTTGTGCCGAAAAGCATAATAGCAAAAGATACTAGGATGATTCCTATTTTAACTAACCGATTATTCAATGTATAGAATAAAGGAACTGCTAGCAATATTAAACAAGAAGAATGAAATGATGTGGAGATTAGTACCACGAGCATATATTTAACCCACTTCTTGTCATATGCATATGGCAAAGCAAAGGCTACATAAATACCCATTGCCAATCCCTGTCGTATTGCAGAAGTTAAGTATATAAAAAACACAAAACAATAAAATGCAAATAACGAAAGAATTGAGTAATTACAATCCCTTTGGAAAAACTTATAAAACATGAGCATTGAAATGATTCCAACGATAGCCGCAAACCATTCAAAATTAAGCAACATGACATTTTTACATAAATAAGATAATGAATAAAAACCGATATCATTTGAGGACAGCACTTCTTTGTAATTGTAGAAAGGTTCATTGTAATAAGTGTACATGTAAGAGAAATAGTCTTGTCCTTGACCATAACGCAAGCACAACATTATGGTAAGTCCAACAAATAAGACATCAAATATTTGTTTCTCTTTTTTGTTAGTTATAATTTCTACAATGGCAAAAAATAAAAGTACGACAAACGCAATATAATACATAATACAATAAATATAAAGAATTTCAGTTAATGTAAATCTATTTTCTTATGAGTTACAAGATGTATAACAAACATTATCAATAATGTTATCATTCCCAATATAGCGTGCCACATGAACAAATGCAATGATGTATCTTCTGTAGCGTAATGACGAATAACAAGAAAAGACGTGATAATGACTATACATGCTTGAAATATCCTAATTACGCTCATCAACCAATTCCGTCCTTCTGCAAGAAAATTA
>ONOZ01000220.1 GCA_900319595.1 uncultured Bacteroidales bacterium
AATGATAGTGTCGGTATTATGGATTCATATTTTCCTAACTGCTCGTTTTATACAGAATATGAGAGATTTGACCGCTATGTAGATAAGATTAAAAGGACAGAGGATGCTCTCGATTATGTTAGCGTATGTACTCCTAATTATTTGCACGATTCTCATATCCGTTTTGGCTTGAAAAACAATTGCGATGTTATATGTGAGAAACCTATTGTTTTGAATCCTTGGAACATTGATGCACTTCAAAAAATGGAAAAGGAAAGCGGACACAAAGTTTTTAATATTCTTCAACTTCGTCTGCATCCTGCTATAATAGAATGGAAGAAAAAAATTGATACTGCTCCACAAGACAAAATCTTTGACGTGGATTTAACCTATATTACCTCTCGTGGCTTATGGTACTACACGTCTTGGAAAGGTGATGTAAGTAAATCGGGCGGTGTTGCAACAAATATTGGCGTACATTTCTATGATATGCTCGCTTGGATATTTGGAGATGTGGAAGAAAACGTAGTTCATGTTTATACTCACGACCGTGCTGCTGGTTTGCTAAGATTTAAACGTGCAAGAGTAAGATATTTTCTTTCAATCAACGCAGATACACTCCCACAAAACGTAAAACAAGAAGGAAAACGAACATATAGAAAAATTACTTGCGAGGGGGAGGAAATAGAGTTTTCAGGTGGTTTTACAGAACTCCATACCGAAAGCTACAAACGCATACTTGAAGGTAAAGGCTTTACACTTGAAGATGCTCGCACCTGCATTGAAATTGTTAGCACCATAAGAAATTCTACCCCTATCGGACTGCAAGGCGATTATCACCCATTAGCACGTTTAGAATTGACACCTCATCCTTTTAATTTGTAGTATTATGATAGAATTTGCCGATGCTACAAAGTTTATTAGTAATTTCGAGGCAATCTATTCCAAAAAAATTGTCCGCATACCTTACACCACAAAAGAAGGTACAAGAAAAACTATTCTTATGTGCAAATGTGGAAGAACATATGTTAGTTTGCCATATATGTCTTTGGGAGTGATCGAATCCAAACCGACAGATAGGAAAACGGCTCCTTTTATGCTGTTTGAAACAGAGGAAAACAATATCATATCTACAAGCAAAAAGAATTGGGAAATTAGGGATACATTAGCACATTCCCCATATATCTACGCCGATAAGCTTTTTACATGGTTAGATTTGACGAAAAGTAAAGAGGTTATGGCATTGTATAGTGCCGATGTACGAAGGAAGGTTCGCAAAGCACAAAAAGACGACATTGTTATCAAACACGGGACAGATAAACGTTTGATAAAAGACTTTTATTATGCCTATTCTTTACGAATGAAAGAGATAAGCGTTGCACCGATAGGCAAGCAAGTAATAAGACGTAGCATCAAAGCAGGAGTAACGACTCTATTTGTGGCATACAAGGGCAAGAATGTTGTAGGGAGTGCAACACTTAACGATATGTATAACGGAGTGTATGCCAATGGGCTGTTTTCTTCACTTAGCAAATACAACAAACATTATGTTTCATACGCCCTGCATTTTGCAATGATGAGTTTTGCAAAACAAAAGCAGGCGATATACTATTCTTTTGGACGAAGTACTCGCAATGGTAGTGTGCATCAATATAAAAAACACTTCAAAGGCGAGGACATTCCTTTGTATTGGTCTTATTCCATGAAGAAAAAGAACATACGGGACAATAAATTATTATATTGGATGTGGAGCAAGGTGCCATATTTCCTTACTAAACGTTTGGGGGCTGCTATTTCCAGATATATATATTAAATATACTCGTATGTGCCTTTATCGTCAATGATTGTAACAAAAGTCCGCTCGCTTTTCTCCACTCTACCACTAATTTGTGCCGCAATACCAAAACTTTCCGCCAAAGAAATAATATCTTTCGCAATGTTTGCCCTACAATAAATCTCCATTCTCTGACCCATATTGAAAACTTGGTACATTTCTTGTCTTGGAGTACCACTTTCCTTCTCTATCATATCAAACAATGGTGGCAATTTGAAAAGATTATCTTTAATGATATGTACTCCATTGCAGAAATTCAGTACCTTTGACATACTTCCTCCCGTGCAGTGTATCATAGCATGAATATCTTTTCTGTATTCTTTCAAAAGTTTTGAGATAACGGGTGCATAGGTTCGAGTCGGTGATAGAACTAACTTGCCCGCCATCATCGTTGTTCCCTTATGGTCAATAACAATTTCGTCCAAAAGTTTCTTTGCTCCACAATACACAACCTCGTCTGGTAATTCGGTATCAAAACTTTCTGGAAACATTTTTGCTAACGCATGCTCAAAAACATCGTGCCTTGCACTCGTCAAACCATTGCTACCCATGCCTCCATTATATTCTCTTTCGTAAGTCGCTTGTCCAAAAGATGCCAAAGCAACAATAACATCGCCGTCTTGAATGTCAGCACTAATGATTTCATCACGCCTTACTCTTGCCGTAACAGTGCTATCAACAATAATAGTGCGTACCAAATCGCCTACGTCTGCCGTTTCGCCACCAGTAGAGTAGATTCCCACGCCCATATCTCGCATGGTTTGCAAAAATTCTTCCGTTCCCTCAATTATCGCCTTAATAACTTCGCCCGGAATCAACCGTTTGTTCCTGCCTATTGTAGAAGACAAAAGAATGTTGTTCGTAACACCCGCACAAAGTAGGTCGTCCGTATTCATAACTACCGCATCCTGTGCTATTCCCCGCCAAACGGACAAATCGCCCGTCAGTTTCCAATACATATAAGCCAAAGAACTTTTAGTTCCTGCCCCGTCTGCATGCATAACATTGCAATAGTCCTCGTCCCCTCCCAATATATCGGGAATAACTTTGCAAAAAGCATTTGGAAATAATCCTTTGTCAATGTTTTTTATAGCATTGTGTACATCTTCTTTCTTTGCAGAAACACCTCTTAAAGTATATTTTTGTTGTGTCATCATATATTGTTTTTTATTATTCATATTCTGGTAACTCCTCTTCGTAATATGTGGCAAAATCTTTTATTTGTCCCATCAATTCATCTATTCTTTGGATTTCATCGTTGTACCAATTCTCATCCAATTGCATAATCTTCTTTTGCCTATTAGTAATTTCCAAATAAGGACGAGCAAATGAGAAAAACGTTTCGCTCACGTATATTCTCAATTCGTCCAATCCCCAATTTTCACACATCACGCATAAATTTAAATAAAATGCAACTCTTCTTGCAGCCTCCAATCTATTCTGTGCTTGGAACTTGATGGTACCCATATTGTATCTATTCATAAATCTTTTGAAATCCTCAATACTTTGAGTCATCATAGTTTGTGCCTTATACTTGTTGCCTAATATATATTGAATAACAGCAAAATCGGCAAGCGTTAGAGGATAAGTGTGTAAAGAAGTCGGTATGTTTGTCGTGATTTTGTTTATTAGACTATCTGCCTTCTTATATTGCTCTGTCTCTAACAGTTTGTAAGCCAACGAACCTGCATTTTCTATATACAAGGCAATGATACTTCTTTCTATTTCATTATAATATATATTGCGATTAAAATTGTAAAATTCAAAGCCATTCATTATATTTTCATACATCTTGTTTTCGTTTATATTATCAAAAGGCTCTTTGCTTGTAACACTGTTAGTTAATCTATATGCAAAGCCTTCTAAAGATAGATAATCGTCCAAAGATAAGTAATCGGTATTGGAATATGATGAAAAATATATGGGCCTATCTGTATTAGACGCTATTATGTCCATAATGATAATATCGCTTTTACTCAAAACTCCGTCATTGATTGTAAATACAATATCGTTATCATTAAGCGTTACCCCAAATTTATTATAATTCAAAGTCTTTATATGATGTCCAAATTTCATATCCGGAGTTTTGTCGTCCTTAACTAACTGCATGGCTTTTTGCATAGATATTGTATCAAAACTTGGTAGTAACTGCACCTCGTCCATTACTCCCATTTTATAGTCTTCTAAAGAAAATGTTAATTTTATTGGCTTGCCATCTTTGTTGGCGTATCTCAACAAATTTATATAATATTCGTTATTTAACATTTGACGATTTATAACTCTAACGTCTGTTCTTATTCCCTCAACATATTGAGCATACCAAAGCGGATAAGTATCATTGTCGCCATCTACAAAAAGTATTGCGTCCTTATCACAAGAATTAAGCATGCTTACTGCAAAATTCCGTGCTGTGTATTGATGCCTATGGTTATGATCGTCAATATTTTGAGCAAAAAGCAATATCGGAACAACAAGGAATAAAGGCAATATATAACGAGGATGCTTTACTCTAATAAGATTTGCAACTATCTGGCTAATACCTAACATACCAATACCAATCCAAATACTTACAGCCATAAATGAAGGCAAATAAATGTAATCTCTTTCCCTCGGTTCATATGCAGGCATATTGTTATAAACAACTAAGGCAATAGAATACATAACAAAGATTGTGCCAATAAACAGAAAACGTTTAGAATCCCTAATTATGTGATAAAAAACTCCTATCAAACAAAGAATCAATGGTATTGCAAAATAACGGTTATTAGCATTGTTTTCCGCATATTGATATGTTCTGCCCTCGTCAATCTCAAATAATCTATCAGTATAGTAATAACCCGTCTGCCAATTTCCATTAGTAATATCGCCATAACCTTGTACATCATTGGTACGACCTGAGAAATTCCACAATAAATATCTCCAATACATATAGCCAAATTGGTAACGAGCAAAAAACTGTAAGTTTTGCACAAATGTAGGTTTCTGTCTTTCTTCTCCATTTATCAGAACTTTCTTTTTAGGTTGCCCGACCCAAGAGGTATATCCGTCTTCGTAAGAGTCAGAAGTATAATTCCACATACGAGGAAAGATTGTAAAAAACTCTTTATTAAATACAGGTTCATTGGTCTTTTCTGTAACTTTAAAATCCTCAGCAGGTAAAGCCGTATAATAAGGTCCATAGAACAAAGGTGCGTGAGCGTATGATTGTCTTGTAATATAATTATGCATTGTTTCGCTACTATCGGCGGCATATTCATTCATTGGTAAATTTTGATGACTCCGTATAGAAATAACCGTATAGGTGGAACAACCAATGAAAAAAAACAAAACACAGAATACTGCACTATTTAAAAGAGCAAAACGTTTTCTATAAGATAAATATAATAGACTTCCAAGTATTACTAATATTGCAAATATCGTACCTAAAACAGATTTTTCAAATAACAAAACTAACCAGTCAAAAGCATTGATGAATAGGAATAATGTAGCAACGGAAATCAATATTGAATACAAAATTCCTTTTATCGTTATTTTTCTATAATGGAACCATACTATAAAAACTATTGCAGGTACAACTAATAAAGTCAATGGATGGACTCCGTAAGACAATCCCAAAACTAAGGATAATAAAATAAGGTATTTACCCTTCGGATTCTCTTCCCAAAGAATTATGATGTACAGGCAAAGTGTTGTAAATAAAAAAGATAAAGAATATACTTCTGCCTCTGCAGCCTGTGTCCAAAAAGAATCTGTAAAAGCGAAGGTTAAAGCAGACATTACCGCACAAGCAGTATTTCCTATTGGTTTTGCCGAATATTTATTGAAAAGATATAAAAATAGATGATACAAAAACATTATGCTCAAACCTGATGATATAGCCGATATAGAATTTACCAAAGGTGCTATGAGCTTCACGTTACCAAAAGAAAGACTTGCAAATAATGATCCTATCAATTGATACAATGGAGCCCCGGGCTGATGTCCCACAGAGAGATTATACGACGACATTATAAATTCTCCGCTATCCCAAAAGGCAATTGTCGGATACATTGTAAAAAGATACAACAATGTTGAGAGTAGAAACACGCACCACCCTATAATATTTTTTATCTTTTTGTATCTTTTATCCATCGCAATATAACATTATATAACCATAATCACTTGTCTCCAGTTGCCTACAGCGGCTCTCCGTTACCAATTGACAAAAGCCTTGGTAAATATATCATCAACAAGTTCTTCATTTATTTCCTTAATCAACGCTTCTTCCACACTTGACAATGAAAGTGAGGCGTCATAATCTTTATATCTTGTAAAGCTTTCCTCAAAATTACTTTTACTATCTTGTTTGTTAGTATATTTCACTTTAACAGAAATTGTAAGACGGTTTTTTGCCGCTTGGTCTGTTGCTGTTATTGCTGTAGGCGATACACGATAAGAAGTAATTGTGCCTTTAAATACCGCATCAGCATCGTCTTCGGTTTCTGTCAAAGATGTCCCAGAACGAATTTTATTAATTAGCGAATAGGTCAGTTCACTTGACAACATGGGCTGCACAATACTTGCTCTATTCAGAAAGTTTTCTACATAAAAGGTCTTTGTTTCTGTATTGATAGACGCCCCTGTAAAAGAATATCCTCCAACACAAGACACTGAAAATAAAGATATTATAACTGATGCAATAATCACACAAAAGAAAAAAATATTTCGTGAATTAAAAAAAATTATCTCGAAAAAGCGTTTTTTCTTTTGTGCATCTGTTTTTATAGGATTGATTTTCATCATTTTTATCATTAGAAATGTGTTTATTCAACCACAAGCTTAAGAACTTTTCCATCAACTTTGACAAAATACACTCCACTCTCTTTCAAAACAATCTCACTTTGAGGCTCGTATGAAAGAATATTTTTTATCATAACCCCCATCGCATTGAGTATCTGTACGTTTTGAGGTTTTTCTGTATTCAGACGGAACGATTTATTTGCCGTTGGGTTCGGATATATACTTAAATTTGTTGTTTCCCATACGTCATTCAAACTCAAAGGTGTATATTCTTCGTATGCAATAGACACATTGTCTAAATATAATGAACCCGCACTTGTTGGCTGTTCGGCATAAGTTGCAGATACTACCAAAAAAATCAATTCATCTGCATTATCAACACCGTAATATAACGGTAGTGTGAATTTTACGTACTCATCATACGTATTTTCATCATAATGCATTGCTCCGCCACCAATAGGAACTCTTTGCCCGTTGATATTCTTCAAAAGTAACGCTGCTATCAAGAAATCATCATTAGCATTTATAGGTTTGAATTTATAATAACCGCTAATACTTGCAGGACGCAATTTATCTGACTTTACATCTAATCCATCTGTTACAAAAGTCAAAAGAGTTTTGATTATCTCATTATTCTGCAAATCATTAATATCAAGATTGAATATATCCCCGCCCTCGCCATTAGATAAAGAATATAGAATTGAAACTATATCACTAATGTTTTCTAATGATAGATTTATTTTTGCATTTGTCAATATTGCAGGGAAATATACTCCAGATAAATCCAAATCTGGCATAAACCTCTTCACCGCACTTGCATACATGGGGTCTATTTGTGCAGGAGTAAGGCTCGTAGCAAAGTCGCCATCTTGAGCATCTGCTATTCTACTTATACTACCTAACGCAACATCTCCAATAATTGGAACGCTTACAGAAAAAGTACTCCAATCTGTAGGTAACGTCTTTGCTGTATTCCAATTCTCAAAACTATTATTTAAGAATTGATTCTGTGCATTCAAATGACTTACTACTCCTAATAATACTGTTGCTAATAAAGTAAAAATCCTTTTCATAAATTTTAAACATTTTATTTAGTATTTATAAATTTCTGTACGATGTATTATATTGATTAATATCCATATTTGCTTATAAAATGTATTCGCATCAATCTTATTTCTTCTTCAGTATATTCGTCCTCTCCTAATTCTTCCAACACTTCCTTTATATCGTCCGTCTCCAATTCCTTAAAACATTCTATTATCTCCTCCTGATGCTCCTCCTCTACTACATTATTAATATAGTACGAAATGTCTAATTTATTACCAAAAGAAACTATTCTCTCTATGTTATCAAGCAATTCGTCCATTTCCAAATTCTTGCCACGTGCTATGTCTGCAAAATCGATCTTCTTATCTATACTCTTTATAATGTAGGTTTTAATCCCTGTAATATTATTGACATTGCTTTTTACTATAAGTTGCTCTGGCGGAATAATATCATTATCCTCAACATACTGCTTTATTGCCTCACAAAACTGAGGTCCATAGCGTTTTGCCTTTGCTTCTCCGACACCTATAATCTTTGACATTTTCTCAACAGTAGTAGGATACTGAATTGTCATATCCACCAAGGAACGTTCCTCAAAAATAATATTCGGAGCAAGTTTTTCTCTATTAGCAATAGATTTCCTAATGTCTTTAAGTATTGCAAACAAAACACTATCCGCTCCCCCATCAGAAGAAGACCGCATAACTACCTCGTCCGCCTCAAATGTTTCAAGATTAGAATAGTCGTGGTCTTCGGGTACAAGTATCTCATAAGGATGCTCTTTATATGTAAAAGCTTTAGGTTGTAGTTTCAAAACACCAAAAGATTCTATTTCTTTTTTCACAAACCCTTCTATCATACATTGGCGGACAACAGCCTTCCAATGCAATCTGCTTTTATCCTTGCCATAACCAAATAATTCTAACTTATGATGACGACAAGTTTTTACGTCTGTATTTGCATTGCCAATAAGAATATTTATCAAGTGGTCGGCTTTAAACATTTCTTTTGTATGCTCTATCAAATCTATAACGGCAAGCACATCGTCCATAGATTCAACTCGTTTTTTAGGATGCAAACAATTGTCGCAATTACCACAAGATGATTCTTTATAAGTTTCAGAGAAATAAGACAATAAAGTCGTTCGTCTGCATACACTACTTTCTGCGTATGACATGGTGGCTTCCATGAGTTGTTCAGCCACCTCTCTTTCTATCATTGTCTTATCAACCAAGAATCTTTCAAACTTATTCATATCCTTTTCGGCATAAAAAGCAATGCAATTTCCCTCGCCCCCATCTCTTCCCGCACGTCCGGTTTCCTGATAATATCCCTCTACACTTTTAGGCATATCATAATGAATAACATATCTGACATCTGGCTTATCTATTCCCATTCCAAACGCAATAGTAGCAACTATTACATCTATATCCTCCATAAGGAATTTGTCCTGCGTTGCTGCTCTTTGTTTGGCGTCTAATCCAGCATGATAAGGCAAAGCTTTTATTCCATTAATAGTTAGAATTTGTGCAACATCTTCTACTTTTTTGCGTGCCAAACAATATATTATGCCACTTTTACCAGTATTACTTTTAATAAAACGTATAATTTGTGTAATCAAAACCTTTTCATCTTCAGGTTTTGGACGTATTTCATAATACAAATTAGGTCTATTGAAAGAAGAAATATACAAACAGGCATCCTCTATCTCTAAATTTTTGATAATATCCGTACGTACCTTATCGGTTGCAGTGGCTGTTAAGGCAATAACGGGGATCTCTTGACCAATATTTGTTATCATCTCTCTAATACGTCTATACTCTGGACGAAAGTCATGTCCCCATTCACTAATGCAGTGAGCCTCGTCAATAGCAACAAAGGATAATTTGATATTCTTGAGAAATTCAGTATTTTCCTCTTTTGTCAGAGATTCTGGAGCAATATAAAGCAATTTAGTTTTCCCAACTGCTACATCTTGTTTAACTTTCATTGTATCGTGTTTGCCTAATGAAGAATTAAGAAAATGAGCTATGGAATCATCTCCGTACATCTGTCTCATAGCATCAACTTGATTTTTCATCAAAGCAATTAATGGTGAAATAATGATAGCCAAACCGTCCATCATTACCGCAGGCAACTGATAGCAAAGACTCTTGCCGCCACCAGTTGGCATTATAACCATTACGTTTTTTCCTGCTAACAAATCAGTAATAACTTTTTCTTGATTACCTTTAAATCCTGTAAATCCAAACACTTTTTGTAAGTATGAATAAACATCTTCTATAGAAAAAACTTGTCTTACTTCGCCCATTTGTCTGTTATTTATCAAAAAATATTAGTACCTTTGCAAAAAATTTCCTCCAATGCAATACAAAATTAAGAAAATTTTTAATATGAACCATAAAATTGACATAAAAAATGTAATAAAAAATACAATTTTGCAAGAATCTCAGGCAATTAATCAACTTATAAACTTTGTAGATGATGATTTTACGCAAGCAGTGCAAACAATTTTCGCATCAAAAGGCAGAGTTATTATCACTGGAATAGGAAAATCTGCGAAAATTGGCGAGAAAATAGCGGCAACTCTCAATTCTACCGGAACACCTTCTTTATTTATGCATGCTGCTGAAGCAATTCACGGCGATTTAGGAATGATTCAAAGTGGTGATACTATAATATGTATATCAAAAAGCGGAAACACTCCAGAAATTAAAATACTTGTACCTTTGATAACAGCTTTTGGGAATCCGCTTATTGCAATTTGCGGGGATAAAGATTCTTATTTGGCAAAAAACTCATCATTTTTATTAAATTGCTTCGTAGATAAGGAAGCCGACCCGAACAATTTAGCTCCTACTTGCTCAACTACTGCTCAACTTGTCATAGGTGATGCCTTGTCTGTGGCACTTTTGCATTTGCGAGGCTTCACTTCTAAGGATTTTGCAAAGTATCATCCTGGCGGAAGTTTAGGAAAACGGTTATATTTGCGAGTTAAAGATTTGTACAAAGACAACGAAAAGCCTTGGATTGATAACACTACTATGCTTAGTGATGCTTTATTGGAAATTTCATCTAAACGATTGGGTTGCACAGCCGTTGTAGAAAAAACAAAGGTCATAGGTATCATAACTGACGGAGATTTGAGGAGATTTTTGTCTATTCATAAGGAAAACATCAATATGCAAAGTCCAGCATTCAAGATCATGACCAAGAATCCGAAGACTATAAGTGAGGAATGTTTTGCAGTGGAGGCTTTGAATATGATGCGAGAAAATTCAATTACGCAACTTTTGGTTGTAGATAAGGATAATAATTATTTAGGGGTGATTCATCTGCACGATTTATTGCAACAGGGTATTATATAGTGCTACTTCATAGCAAAAAGTAGTATGTAATCCCGACATATTACATACTACACAACACTATATGAAAAGAATCCTATTTTTCTGAAGTTAGTTCTTCTATCTGATTAAGTGTTTCATTGATAAAACGCTGTTGTTTTCGCCAAATGAAATACCAAACCACCATTCCAATACACAATCCTATGATTCCCCTGACAATACTTATATGAAGATTAAATTCTTGAGAGGCAACAGACACATCATATACAAACCAACAAATCCAAAGCACATAAGCGGGTAAGAAAAAGTACAACTGTTTAGTTTGAGATATCTTCATTTTCAATACATTTTTGCCAAACAGGATAATATCTTCACCAATTAACACTTTCAGGTTGGCTTTCTTGCGACTATAATAAGTCAAAAGCATTTCACAAAGCATTATTACAACAAGAGCAACACCTGATGACCATGGCAAATGTAATGAACAATAGATAAAGACTAACATCGGTACACCCAGAATAATCGACAGCAAATAGATAATATCATCAATCAGATTGTATCTGCTTATATTGGCAGTGATACTTCTACGCACAATCCTATCATTCAATAACTTTTGCCCTTCCAGTTTGCGATTCAAAACATCAATGCGTGTTTTTAACTGCTGCAGTTCTATGAATTCCATGCTATTTTCCATAATTATTTCCTCATTTTTACTTTTAGTTAGACATTTTTTTTAACTGCTCTCTGATTCTT
The DNA here is from genome assembly GCA_900319595.1 of uncultured Bacteroidales bacterium. Classification (GTDB taxonomy): domain Bacteria; phylum Bacteroidota; class Bacteroidia; order Bacteroidales; family P3; genus Scybalousia_A. The sequence goes on from ONOZ01000220.1 coordinate 11,737, forward strand.
ACCAAACGAACGGAAACGTTTTTGACACTGATACCCATAATTGTTGCAATATCTTCATAACTCTGGTTTTCCAGCCAAAGAAGTACAATAGCTCTATCAAAAACTCCTAACTTGTTAATCCGGTTATATAACATCTGAATTTGCTTGGTATCTTCATCTTTGTCTTCAAACAAATTGATGTTCGTTTCAAGTGGAATAGTACTAATTCTCTTCTTTTTACGTTTCCAGGATATGCAAGTATTTAGAGCAATTCTATAAATCCAGGTTTTTATTTCGCTTTCATTACGAAAACTTCTTAATCCATACCAAATATTTATTAAAACACTCTGAAATAAATCGGCAATCTCATCGTTATTTTTAGAAAACATATAACATATTGTGTATATTATATTCTTGTTTTCCTCTACAATTTTTTCAAAAAACATTTCCTTATCGCTCTTCATAGCAAAAATCTATTAAATTCAATTTTGACGTCAAAAACTATTTCATCTATTAGACGCAAATTTATAAAATAAACTACAAAAAAAGAGAGCATTTTTGTAATACCCTCTTAAAATATGAAAACAATTGTTGTTCGTTTCTTTATGCACCAAGTTCTAATCTTGCAAAAGCCGTAACTTGCAAATCTGCATCCTCACTCTTAAGATATTCTGCAACAGTTTTCTTGCTATCAATGAAATACTCCTGAGATAACAACGTACTCTCCTTGAAGAATTTCTCCAAACGTCCCTTCGCAATATTCTGTATCATAGTTTCGTTAAGATTTGCACGTTTCTCTTCGCTCGTCTTAGCGATGATATCCTTAGCCTTAGCAACGTCTTCAGCAGTTATCCAACCTTTTGCCATATTGCTTTCCATATGCTCTTCGCTATCAACGTGTGCTGGATTGATTCCTGCTTTCTTCAACGCAGCCTCAACTGCCTTTTCAACTTGCTCTTGCTTTGTCTTCTCAATATTAACTTTCATTTCGTTGTCTATCACCTCTTGAGGAACATCTTCTTTAGTCAATGCCTCAGGTTTCATACTCACGATTTGGAAGTTAATATTCTTTCCAACTTCGTCAAAACCAGTTTTATTCAAACCAACAACGCACGCAGTACGGTTACCTGGGTGGATGTAAGAATAAACTTGAGGAGCCTCAATAGCCTTGTATGCAGAAAGAGTTATCTTTTCGCCGATTTTTGCTAATTGGTCTATAATCAAAGTCTCAACTTTTGTGCCATTTACAGTTAATTGATTAACTTCTTCCATTGTTTTTGCTTTTGCAACTATTGCAGCATCTATAACACTCTGAACAAAAGCTATAAAATCTTGGTTATTTGCAACGAAATCTGTTTCACAGTTAATCATAACTACTGCCCCGAAAGTCTTATCTTCAGTCGTTTTTGCCAAAACAACGCCTTCATTTGCAGCACGGTCAGCACGCTTTACAGCAAGTTTTTGACCTTTTTCTCTTAAATAATCTATCGCCTTTTCAACATCACCATCACTTTCAATCAATGCTTTTTTGCAATCCATGATTCCAACGCCAGTGCGTTTTCTAAGGTCATTTATGTCTGCTACTGTTATGTTTGCCATAATTTTCTCCTTTTAATTGTTATTCATTGTCTGCATTCTTTTTGCTAACCGCTTTTCTTGGACGACGTTTTGCTGTTTTGTCCGCATTTTCTTCTGTTGCGTCGGTTTCAGGAGTATCCTTTGCTTGTGCTTCTGCCTGTGCATCTTTGTCAAGTTTTCTCTCCTGCATACCTTCTTCTATAGACTTACACATATATTCAACTATAAGTGCAATAGATTTAGATGCATCGTCATTTCCTGGAATAGGAAAATCGATAAGGTCTGGATTACAATTTGTATCAACAATAGCAAATGTAGGGATATTCAATCTTTTTGCCTCTGCAACAGCAATATGCTCTTTATTTATATCGACAACAAATAACGCAGAAGGAAGTCTTGTCAAACCTGCAATAGAACCTAAGTTTTTCTCTAACTTAGCCTTTTCTCTTGCGATTTGCAAACGCTCACGTTTAGAAATAGCGTTGTTATCTTTAGAGTTAAGCAATTTGTCCAAAGAACCCATTTTCTTTACCGCCTTACGAATGGTTGCAAAATTAGTAAGCATACCACCAGGCCAACGCTCCGTTACATACGGCATATTTGCCTCTTTTACTATATTGGCAACAATATCTTTTGCCTGCTTTTTGGTAGCAACAAATAAGATTTGTTTTCCTGATTTTGCGATTTGTTTCAATGCTGCAGCAGCCTCCTCAGCCTTAGCGGCGGTCTTATACAAATCAATTATGTGCATACCATTATGCTCCGTGAAAATATAAGGAGCCATTTTAGGATTCCATTTCCTTTTCAAGTGTCCAAAATGAACACCTGCATCTAACATTTTTTCAAATTCTAACATTTTCTTTTTGTGTTTACTTTCCGTGTTAATTTTTTAACTGAATCAATTGACAAGTAGTTGCTTTTTATGTGACAAATCTTGCCAATTTGGATACTAAACCTAATATATTTGAATATTATATAATATCCTAACGTTTTGAGAATTGGAAACGTTTTCTAGCTTTCTTTTGTCCTGGTTTCTTTCTCTCAACCATACGAGCATCTCTACGAAGAAGTCCTTTTGCTTTCAATGCAGGACGGTCTTCCCCATTTGCCTCGCACAATGCTCTTGCAATAGCCATTCTTAGAGCCTGAGCCTGACCAGTAACACCGCCACCATCAAGATTTGCTTTCACATCGAATTTTCCAAACGCTTCCACAGTCTCAAATGCTTGGCGAACAATATATTGTAAAGGAGCGGTTGTAAAATATTCTTTGTAGTCTCTACCATTTACAACAATATTACCATTTCCCGCTTTCATATAAATTCTTGCAACAGCAGTCTTTCTTCTTCCAATTGTGTTTATTACGCCTTCCATTATCTGATTGTGTTAAGGTTTACTACTTCCGGTTTAACTCCATCATATTTGCTGTAGTCCGGTCCTACAACTACTTTCAAATTTCTGTACAATTTTGCACCCAATTTGTTCTTTGGTAACATTCCTTTGATTGAATGCTCCAATATTCTTACAGGAAATTTGTCTAACCATTGTTTAGGTGTAGCAAATCTTTGACCTCCTGGATAGCCAGTGTGTCTAACATACTGTTTTTCTGTGTACTTTTTTCCTGTAAATTTAACCTTTTCGGCGTTAATAATGATAACGTTGTCTCCGCAATCCATATTAGGAGTAAAAGATGGTTTGTGTTTGCCTCTAAGTATGTTGGCAACTTTTGTAGACAAGCGACCTACAACTTGATTCTCAGCATCTATCACAATCCATTTTTTCTCAATAGTACTAGGTTTTGCAACTTGTGTCTTATAACTTAATGTACTCATTGTTTTGTTTCAAAAACTTTAATTTATATTCAAAATCACTCAAACGAATACTATATGCAAATATTCCAAAGGCCAATAAGAAATATTGATAAGCATTCAAATCCTTCTAAAATAACATATCGGCTATGGATTAACGGGTTAAACCGATACAATTTTAGAGTTTGCAAATTTACAACAATTTATTTAACTACCAAAATTTTTTTATAAATTTTTAATTTTCACATCTTAACATCAAATGCCAACTATTATTTTGCAAATAAATAAAGAAAATTTTGTAACTTTGCATTTCAAATTATAAATAAATGCAAAAAGTGTAATAATACAATGATAAATAAAAAGAATTTGACAGTTTATAATACTCTTAAAGGGATAAAAGAAGAATTTATTCCTATTAAGGAGGATAGAGTTGGAATGTATGTTTGTGGTCCAACTGTTTATGGTGAGGCTCACTTAGGTCATGCTCGTAGTGCCATAACTTTTGACATCATCTATAGAGTCTTAAGATTTCTTGGATACAATGTACGTTATGTTCGCAACTTTACTGATGTTGGACACCTTGTTGCAGATGCAGACGATGGAGATGACAAGGTAGAAAAGAAAGCACAGGCAGAAAATAAAGAGCCTCAGGAAGTTGCTCAGTACTATGAGATGATGTATTTGAAAAGTACTGATGCTTTGAATTGCTTACGTCCAAATATAATGCCTATTGCGTCTGGTCATATTATAGAACAGATTGATGTTGTAAAAAAACTTATGGACAAAGGGCTTGCATACGAAAGCGAAGGCAGTGTTTATTTTGATGTAGAGAAATATAATAAAGAGATTAAGCCATACGGTATTCTTTCTCACAGGACATTGGAAGATACTATGGAAAATAGCCGAGAACTTTCAGGACAACAAGAGAAAAAGAATCCATTTGACTTTGCACTTTGGAAAAAAGCACCTAAAGAACACATAATGAAATGGGAATCTCCTTGGTCATTAGGTTTTCCTGGTTGGCATTTAGAATGTACGGCAATGGGAAGAAAATATTTAGGGGCAGAGTTTGATATACACGGTGGCGGAATGGACTTAGTATTTCCTCACCACGATTGCGAAATTGCACAAAGTGTTGGAGCGTTTGGTGATATGCCTGCAAAATATTGGTTACATAATAACATGATTACCATCGAAGGTAAAAAGATGGGCAAGAGTTATAACAACTTTATTACTCTTACAGAAATGTTCAATGGTACTCACCCTCTTTTGAAGCAGGCTTACAATCCTATGACCATACGATTCTTTATGCTTATGGCTCATTATCGTAGCACTTTGGATTTTTCTAACGATGCTTTGATTGCTGCAGAAAAAGGATTAGCAAGATTGATGGAAGCAAAGGCAAAAGTCAGTACTCTTAAGGAAAGTAACGAAAGCAGTTTTGATGTTCATAAGATTATTGACGATGCATTGATGGCCGTTTGCGACGATTTCAATACCCCTATTATGATTGCACATTTGTTTGACTTATGTAAACATATCAATAGTGTAAGCGATGGCAAAGAAAATATAACAAAGGAAGACAAAGAGTATTTACAACAACATCTTAACGCTATATTAGACGATATTTTAGGCATAAAAGACGAGAAAAACAGCAACGATACTGGAGTTATTGAAGGTTTGATGAACCTTATTATGGATATGCGTGCTAACGCAAGAAATAATAAAGATTATGCTACATCTGACAAGATTCGTGATGCATTAAAACCACTCGGAATTGAGATTAAAGATAGTAAAGAAGGGGCTACTTGGCGTTTAGTCTGAAAAGAAAAAATTATTCACAGATATAAAAATTTTATTCAGCAATAAAGATAAATTATTCACTCTACTTAAGAAAGAATGATATCCAATCCCATTCTTTCTTTTATATTTAGTGTAAAAATCCCCCGTTTTAGTTGCATATTTGACACTAAGCTCCCCATTGAAAAAGCATTTTATAAAAGGTAATAACGATAATCCTCACCTAAAACTTATATCTCATACCAGCATTTAACAAGCCTTTGTTTCCAAAACCAAAATCTGTAAAGAATTTCAACCTTTCACCACCAAATTCCATACCAATAGGTGTAATTTGTAAAGCAAGCATAATTCCGTTATTATGTCTAATGTTTGGGGTTTCACTATCTAAAGACGTAACCCTCTCGTTGCGATAATATAATCCCAAACCTGCGTAAGAATAGAAATTGATATGTTTTTTATGCGACCATGTCCATTTTGCTGTCGGCATAAAGTAATAATAATGTCTAAAACTTTCGTCCTTTGTAAAGTTTTCTTTATAACCGTTTTTATATATAGTTTTGTTTGCACTATATCCCGCCACCAATCCGTATGCCCAACGCTCAGAAGAATGATATGTGTATTCCAAACTATATGAGCCATACGCTTTCATATCATCTGGCGTAACTAAACCGAATGTAAATATTACCACCAATATATCTATAAACATTCTGCTGTCTGTTGATGGCAAAACACCTGCCGATAAACTTATTTCGTGCTGTGGATACGAATCGTTTTGTGCTTTTGCTGGCAAAATTATAAGCAATGCCAATATAGATACAACTATCTTTTTCATAATAATCAACATTTTAGTAAATGCAAAGTTACAACATTTTTATAAATATATTGCCATTTTCAAAAAAAATTGTAACTTTGCACTTGTCAAATGTTGGTTTGATGTTTTTCCCGTACATATTATATATAGGTATAGGAAAAAGCGAGAAAAATTGGTTTAATTATAGCGTTTGCTATTTTGGATTATTCACGTTGAAATGTAGGAAACTTCAATTGAATTGTCAATAATGTTTTAGAACAAGTTGTTCGCTTTTGTGGACAAATTTTGTAACATTATTGGTATCCTACAACCACAACGTGAGCAGATTTGCCCACGTGTTTTATTATTTTGTGCGTTGTAGGATAGAACCAAGATACAAAATGCTATCAAACAAAAAAGTTAAATAAATATGAAAAAAACAGAGTTTGGTAGTACAGAATTATTAGTTGAATACATAATCGGGAAAACAGGGTGCCAAACCTCTACGGTAGCAGGTAAAAAGGAACTATCTATAAATAATCATAAAATTATTATAGATATAGAAGACGATAAAGTAGAGATAGAAGGTCTCTCTTATGATCGACGAACGAGTTGTGATTTGACAAAACCAGAGAATCATTCAACCCTGATATTATTGATACAGTTATTGCAAAAAGGATATTCGCCATCAAACATAATAGTAGAAAAATCTTGGCAAACAGGACGTTCTGCATCTTATCTAGATATAATGATAACCAATCCTCATAACCAAGAAATAATTATGATCGACGTAAAATCCAATGAAACATATGAGGATTATACCAATGTGGAAAATGAAAGAAAAATCAAGCAATTGTTCTCTTATGTGATGCAAGAGGCAAAAACAACTGTCGCTGCATTCTATACATATAATTTTGAAAGTAACGAAAACTTATTTTCAACTGTATATTGTAAGGAATTAAGACAAATAGCTGTCAATGTGGATGATTTTTTTGAAAGATGGAATAAAATCTATGATAACGAGGATTTATTAAAAAAGGAGCAATTTAATTTCAAAAAAAGTTGCCTAAAATACAATTTGCTAAGAGAAATACGCGAAAGAGATACTAAAATACTCTTTAATCAATTTGCAACAATTTTACGGTTAAATTCTATCTCAGATAAACCAACGGCATTTATTAGAATTATAAACTTGTTTTTAAGCAAATTAGCCGATGAAATTGCTGAAGATCAACAATTTCTAATTACAAATATAGAAGGAGAAAATATTTCTTGTGATGGTATGCGTTTTCAATATATCGAAGGAGAAAGTGCTGAGTCGTTTATGAAAAGATTGAATGACCTATACAAAGAAGGCATGAAAAGATACCTCAATAGAGATGTTATTGACTATTCAGATACTGAAATTGAACGTATATTAGAATCCAATCCACATAAAAAGGATTTATTAGATATGTTTGATAATCTACGATTAAAAAAAGATGTTAATTTTTCATTCATAGAAGTGTATGATAATAAGACTTTTTTAGAAAATTTTGAGGTAGTAAAAGACGTAGTTTCGTTGTTAGAAAAATATAAATTTAAATACGAAACGAAACATCAATTCTTAGGTGATTTCTTTGAAGAGCTATTAAATACAAGTCTAAAACAATCTGAAGGTCAATTTTTTACACCTTATCCACTAGTAGATTTCATGGTTAAATCCTTAAATATTGAAGACAACATAAATAATAATCTGAATGCAAAACTGCCAGACATTATTCCGACCGCTATTGATTATGCTTGTGGAGCAGGGCATTTTTTAATTAGTTATATGACTGCCGTTCAAAATGTACTAAGTAATATTGACACTTCTAATTTAACATCCATACAAAAACGAAATATTGATTCATACAAACAAAATCCATATTCTTGGGTTAAAGATAGAATTGTTGGCATTGAAAAAGACTATAGATTAGCCAAAACAACAAAAATAGCAACGTTCCTAAATGGCGATGGAGATGCAGATATTATATCGGGCGATGGAATTAATAAATTTTCATGTGAGGAATATCATAATACACTTCTCTATAATACATCTTTAAATCATATAGATAAATTTAATTATGTCATTTCAAATCCTCCATATTCAGTAGAAGGTTTTATGAAAAATCTTCGGAAGAATGGAATTAATGAGAATTCCGATACATTTGATTTAATAGATTCATATAGTCAAACTGACGCTAGAATAGAAATGTATTTCGTAGAAAGAGCATGGCAATTGCTACAATCTAATGGAATAGCTGCCATAATACTACCTCAAAGCGTTTTATCGGGGAATAAATACGAAAAATTAAGAAAATATATCTTTTCGCATTTCAAAATTCTTTGTTTGTTTTTAAGTGCAGATATAACATTTAGTGGGACAACTACAAGTCCTGTAGTATTATTCTTACGCAAAGAAAGAATGAGTAATATAAATTATAATGTCTTAGTACATAAATCTCCAAAATATTCAAACCCTACAGCAAATCAAAAGAAAAAAGAGACAACATTCTTAG
>ONOZ01000135.1 GCA_900319595.1 uncultured Bacteroidales bacterium
AAAAGGACAGGAACTGCTGCCGTTAAGATGGCTGTGGATATGTTATCTGAAGGTTTGATAGATGCAAAGACTGCTATTTGTAGAGTTAATACAAATCAATTAGACGAATTATTGCACCCTGTCTTGGACGCTAATGATGAAAAAACTAAAGAGGTTATTGGACATGGTTTGCCAGCTGGTCCTGGTGGTGTTTGCGGAAAGATTGCCATGACAAGTAGAGAAGCAATGCGTTTAAGAGATAATGGAGAAACTGCAATATTGGTTAGAGAGGAGACTAACCCAGAAGATGTTGAAGGAATGCAGGCTGCTGGTGGTATATTGACTGCTCGTGGAGGTATGACTTCGCATGCAGCCCTTGTTGCAAGAGGTTGGGGCAAATGTTGTATAGTTGGTTCTGAGGACTTGTCTATTATGGGTGATAAGGTTGTGAAAATAGGCAATAAGATATTTAGAGAAGGTGATACTATCTCGCTTAATGGTTCCAAAGGGTATGTATATGAGGGTAATATAAAAATGATAAGCCAAACAGACTCTCCTTTGTTCAAACAGTTTATGTCTTTGGTAGATGATATCAAAACTATTGGAGTTGAAACCAATGCAGATAACCCTGCCGATACACAACTTGCACTTGACTTTGGAGCAAAAGGTATTGGATTGTTTAGAATAGAGCATATGTTCTATGGAAAAGATAGTGAAGTTCCACTTGCAATTATGCGAAAAATAATCTTGTCCGATACTACTGAAGATAGACGTTCTTATCTTTACGCATTGTTGCCTTATATGCGTGAATCTGTAAAATCTACTTTAAAAATAATGAGCGGACATCCTGTAACCATTCGTTTAATGGACCCTCCACTTCACGAATTTACACCAAAGGACGAAACGCAACAGAAGATTATTGCTAGAGATTTAGGTATTTCGGTATTAGAATTGCAAGATAGAATCAATGCTTTGCAAGAGGTTAATCCAATGATGGGTATCCGTGGTGTAAGATTGGGAGTCTTGTACCCAGAAATATCAAAGGTGCAGTTCCGTGCATTGTTTGAGGCATATTGTGAAGTGAAATCCGAAGGCTATGACCCTCATCTTGAGATAATGATACCATTGACTATCTCGGTTGAGGAATTGAAACACCAAAGGACTCTTTGCGACTACATACATGCAAAGGTTGAGTCAGAAAAACATATGAAGATTGCCTTCAAATTTGGTACTATGATAGAGGTTCCGCGTGCTACAATGGCGGCAGGAGAATTAGCAAAAATTGCGGATTTCTTCTCCTTTGGAACTAATGATTTAACACAGATGACTTTCGGTTTTTCAAGAGATGATGTTAATTTAATTTTGGCAGCATACACAGAGCAAAAAATATTACCTTACGATCCATTCCAAACTATAGATAAAGACGGAGTAGGTATGCTTGTTGAAAGAGCGATTAAATGCGGTAGAGAGGCAAATCCTAAATTGCGTATAGGTGTATGTGGAGAACATGGTGGTGATGGAGAAAGCGTGAAATTCTTCTATAAATGTGGAGTTGATTATGTGTCTTGTTCGCCTTATAGAGTACCACTTGCACGTTTGGCAGCCGCTCAAGCAGCGATTGAAAACGAAAAGCAATAAGATTGTACATAGTATAAGAATTTTAGTTAATAAGTTATTTGTTGTTGGCAGGCTAAATTTTGTTAGCCTGTCATTTGTTACTATATTTGCTAATTATAATACTTATGAATTATTGCTTGTAAACTTCTTTATACAATACATTCTTAATTTTTTGAAATGAAATATCTGCATTTGTGGTCATAATCTTCATTTCACAAGCTGGCAAATCTTTGCTGTAAGGAGGTTGTATATACTTGTCGTTTAATGTGGAAAATCCGTTACGTGTATAAAAATTGATTCTCTTTTTGGCGATATGATTTTCTGGTGGTTCTACTTCTAAGACAATAGGCAAATTATATTGTTTTTTTAATAATTCCAAAATCTTACTCCCTATGCCATTGTTTCTATAGTCATTTTTAATGGCAAAATGCTCAATATAAATAAATTCATAGAAATGCCAAACAGACACAATTCCACAGAAATTTTGTTCTATATTGATTGTAAAGAAATTGAATATCTTGTTATTTTGTTCATATTGTAGTATCTCTTCCCAATCTCGTCTTTCATATTTTGGAAAAGATTTTTCGTACAATTCCTTTGCTGAATTTACTTTATCAAAATCATTAAAAGAATTTTGGGTTATTAGTTTTGCTAAACTCAAACTATTTATAAGCATCACCTTTGAGGATTATCTTTAATTATCTCTTGCAAAAGATTTCTTGCTCTGAATAACTTTGCTTTTACACTGCCAAGAGGCATTTGTAGTCTTTGAGCAATCTCCTCGTAACTTAATTCTTCAAAATATCGTAGTTCCACTAATTTTCTGTAACTTGGTTTGAGTTTAGAAACAATGGAGCGAATGTAGTTTTTTTGTTGTTCAGAAATCAATTCTTCATCGGGAGTAACTATTTCAGATGCCATATTCATAATCTCTGTCGAGATGTAACCTCCTGTATTTTCGGAATTGTCGTCCATAGACAACATTCGCATCTTTTGTTTTCTAATAAAATCTATACAGTTATTAGTTGCGATGCGAAAAAGCCATGTAGAAAAGGCATATTCGGGTGAATAGTCTTCAAGATTTCTAAAAGCCTTGCCAAATGCTTCTATTGTAAGGTCGTCAGCGTCCAATGTAGAACGTGTCATTTTCAATAGCATATAATAAACAGGCTCGCGATATGTTTCAAGCAAGTCAGCATACGCTTTTTGGTCGCCTTTTTCTCTTGCAAGTAACACCAGTTCATAATCTCTTTTAGCCTTATCGGTCAATTGTCGCTCCTGTGCTAATCCCATTTTATTTTTTTCTCCCTTTTATGATAGAACAAAACTTTTAATCTTATAATAAAATTGAAGAAAAAGAAAAATATTTCACATAAAGGTGCAAACAACCAATTTTTCCTCATATCCAATTTTGCCATACATTTTTTATAAAAGATAATTTGTACTATCCACTTTACAACGACAGAAATTGTAATATATTGCCAAGGAAAGCCAAAAAATAGCAATAAAACTATTCCAATGTAATATAGAAAGGATGTTATAGGATTTAATGATAACAGCAATTTATCTTTGAATGCTAACATTTTATGAGATAGCGATGTAGCAAATTTCACTCTAAAAAATGTAACAAATGAATTGTAGGCAGGTAGGTATAAAAAAGAGTCCTTATTACATACGATGGCAGTATTTTTCTTATTTGCATTTTTGTGAACAAAGAAATCCTCCTGATTGCAAGAAATTGCATATTGAGAAATGAAACCTTGCTTATTGAGAAGCCACTGTTTGTTGTATATCATATTCATTCCGTTAGAGGTATATGCGTTGCCATACAAAGTATAGGAGATGAGATTCATATATGTTGTGGTTTCATCATATTTTTCTAATATATTAGGTAGTCCTTTTGATTGCTCCCGTAAAGATATGCCTGTAATGATTTTTTTGTTGCTGTTTTCGTTTACAGGACTCATCATATATGTAAGCCAATTATAAGTTTTAGGCAGACAACTAACGTTCATCAATAATACGTTTTCGTATTTGGCAGAGCGGATACCAATGGAAAGTGAAAATTTGTAGCGTTCAAATTTATTATCATTCTTTCCTAAATTTATAACAGTTAAGTTAGGATAGTTTGCTTGCAATACGTATAGAATAAATTCGGTATCGTCGGAAGAATTTTCATTGACAACCACAACTTCAAACAAAGGATAGTCCTGTTCCAAAACTTGAATTAGACTATCTCGCAAAGCCTCTCCATTATTGCTAACTACAATTATTACACTTACGCCTTGCTGAGTTTGTTCTGTACTTGTAGCGTTGAGGTTTTGTTTGCCTTTCTGCTTGAAATAGAAAAGTATTTTGCCATATACTATAAAATAGTAAAGCAACTGAAATACAAGCATACCCCCCACAAATACTGCAAGTATCAATGATAATGATGTGAATCTATAATATAAAAAATCTAACATACTATTCAAAAAAATTTGGGCAAATTTACTATTTTTTCGACTTTTATGAGTATCTTTGCAAAGATTTTTATAAACAATATTTGTTAATAATTGATAGATGGAATATAAAAGCGTTTCAACTTCAAAAGATTGCAAAGCGAGGGCAGCAGAGATAGAAACTGGACACGGTATAATAAAGACTCCTATCTTTATGCCTGTCGGTACGGTGGGAACTGTAAAAGGTGTTGGTGTTGATATATTGTCCGATGAAGTAAAGGCACAAATAATTTTAGGTAATACATATCATCTTTATCTTAGACCAGGAATTGAAATTATTGAAAAGGCAGGAGGTATCCAAAAATTCAACTCTTGGAATAAACCGATGCTGACAGATAGCGGTGGCTTTCAAGTTTATTCATTAGGGAAGATACGAAAAATTACAGAAAATGGTTGTACGTTTCAATCGCATATAGATGGCTCAAGACATGAATTCACGCCCGAAAGAGTAATTGATGTTCAAAGAAAAATAGGTGCAGATATTATTATGGCATTTGATGAATGTACTCCATTCCCTTGTGAATACAATTATGCAAAAAAGTCATTGTATATCACTCACAAGTGGTTAGAAAGATGTTTTAAACAGTTTCATTCAACAAAGTGTCCGCATGGCTATCAGCAATCTTTATTTCCGATAGTTCAAGGTAGTGTTTATGATGATTTACGCAAACAATCTTGTAATGAAGTTATAAAATACGATGCAGATGGTTATGCTATTGGAGGCCTTTCCGTAGGCGAACCAAAGGAAGATATGTATAGAATGATAGATATATGTACGGATATTCTTCCAAATGACAAACCACGTTATCTTATGGGAGTTGGTACGCCAGAAAATATACTTGATGCTATTGAAAGAGGAATAGATATGTTTGATTGTGTAATGCCAACCCGTAATGGTAGAAATGCAATGCTTTTTACATGGGAGGGAACTTTGAATATGCGAAACAAGAAATGGGAAGACGACTTTTCTCCAATAGATATTCATGGTAAAGCAAACGTAGATACTTTATATACTCGTGCATACTTACGACATTTATTCGTGTCCAAAGAACTTTTGGCTATGGAGATTGCGTCTATTCATAATTTGGCATTTTATTTGGATTTAGTAACACAGGCAAGAGAGCATATTATAGAAGGCGACTTTAAGCAATGGAAACAATCTATTATGAGTAGAATTACACGAAAACTTTAAACGTTTTAAACTAATGAGCAAAGGCAAGAGTTATTTTCTAAATACTATAGATTGGTATATCATAAAGAAGATTTTTGCGACATTTTTTGTTGCAATAGCCTTGCTTAGTTTTGTTATTATAGTATTGGATTTGAGTACGAAATTAGATGATTTCATTGAACACAATGCACCTATTTCTGCGGTGATATTTGACTACTATCTAAATCTTATTCCACACTATGCCAATATGTTCGGTCATTTGTTTTTCTTTATTGCAGTTGTATATGTTACCAGTAAATTAACCTCTCGTAGTGAGACGATAGCAATTCTCTGTAGTGGTATTCCTTTCAAAAGATTCTTACGCCCTTTTCTTATAAGTGGTATTGTGATAGGTCTTTTTGGCTTGTATTTATCTAATTTTCTGATTCCTCAGGTAAATGTCAATATCTATAATTTTGAACAACAATACTATAGGAATAAATTTATAAATGCTCATGTTGATATTCACATACAGACAACGGATTCTACTCAAGTGTATGTCCATCATTACAATAATTATACCTCTCAGGGTTATATGTTTACGCAAGAAGTGTTTAAAGATAATAGAGTTAAGGAGAAAATTTATGCCAATCTAATAGTTTTTGATTCTATTAGTAAG
>ONOZ01000153.1 GCA_900319595.1 uncultured Bacteroidales bacterium
ATCACGCTGATTATTCCACTTTTTTCTAAATCATTGTTTTTCAGCACGATTTTTCATTTTGCAAAGATATGAAAAATTTTTGAATTAGCAAAAAAAATTAGGAAAAAGTTACTAAAAAAATCGCATATCTATTTGAAAGATACGCGATTTGTGAATTGAAATATTTTAGAGTATTCTATGAATATTTGCTATTTAGTTGGTGCATTTTTAAGTGTTGCAACCAAGAATTTCCAAAACTTATCAACCGAAGCAATATTAACTCTTTCGTCAGGAGAATGCGGACTCATAATTGTTGGTCCGAAACTTATCATATCCAAATTAGGATAAGTGCCTCCCAATATGCCACATTCCAAACCAGCATGTATAGCCATCACTTTGGCATCTACATTATACATAGCCTTGTATTGCTCCTGCATGGCTTTTAGTATTGCCGACTGCATATTTGGTTTCCAACCCGAATAAGCACCAGATAATTCTATTTTGCCCTCTGCCAAATCTACAACAGAACGCATCATCATAGACATTTCTTCTTTTTGTGTATCAACGCTTGAACGCAATAGGCAACACATTTGTAATTCTGTACCGTTAGTTTTTACGATAGCCAAATTGGACGATGTTTCTACCAAACCTTTCATACTATCGCTCATACGAAATACACCATTAGGCAAAGCATATACACAATTCACTAAACGTTTGGAGCAACACTCTTTCATCATTTCATTAGCCATTGTTGTAGCAGTGATATTTATCTCAAATTCTTGCTCAACCTCTGCAAGTTCTTTGTGTATAATATTGCTAAGTTCTTTAATTTTTGCAGTAATTTCATCAGCCTTTGCCTTAGGTAGAGCCATCACTGCATGGGCTTCGCGAGGTATTGCATTACGCATATTACCACCTTCAACTTCACATAATCTTATACCATCGTTTTCTAAACTTTTCAAAATTCGGAATAATAATTTGTTGGCATTACCGCGTTGTAATATAATATCCATACCACTATGTCCGCCTTTCAAACCTTTTACCTCTATTTTGTAGCAGGTGTAATCAGCAGGTATAGATTCTTTGCCATATGTTAGAGTAATTGTTGCATCAACTCCACCAGCACAGCCAACATATAGTTCTCCCTCTGTTTCGGAGTCAAGATTCAAAAGAATATCGCCTTTCAATACGTTTGGTTGCAGATTAAACGCCCCTGTCATACCCGTTTCTTCGTCAATTGTTAGCAAAACCTCTAACGGACCATGTTCAACAGTATCATCAATCAAACAAGCCAACGCAGCAGATGCACCAATACCATTATCTGCACCTAATGTCGTTCCCGTAGCATATACCCACTCGCCGACAATTCTTGGTTTTATAGGGTCATTTACAAAATCGTGTTGTACATCATTATTTTTTTGTGGCACCATATCTATATGTGCTTGAAGAATTATACCTTTGCGATTCTCCATTCCCTTTGTAGCAGGCTTAGATAGTATAATGTTGCCAATCTCATCTGTCTTGCAATCAATGTTATGTTTGTTTGCAAAGTCAATTATTGCGGCACGAATCTTTTCTTCGTGTTTTGATGGACGCGGGTTGGCACAAAACATATCAAATATTTGCCATACACCCTTAGGTTCTAAATTTGCTATTTCACTCATAGTTCAAATGTTTTATATTGTTATTATTTCATATTTTTATTTCAACTCTTCCCAATAAACAAACGCATTTGTCGGTAAGTTTAGTTTATCTGTTTCTATTTTTTTGTCAAATATACCGTAAATTGTACTCCCAGAGCCGCTCATTTGTGCAAATACCGCACCATTATTATATAAGGTATATTTAATTTGCTTTAATAATGGGTAGGTTTCAAATAAATGCACTTCAAAATCATTTCTTACATAGTTTTTCCAATTATTTATATCTTTGACATCTAATAAACGCAAATCAAAAGGAGATGCTGTCAAATGTACTTGACTATATGCTTCTTTGGTAGATATATTTAATGGAGGTTTGACAAGTAATAGATAATATCCTTTAAGACATAACTCCAAAGGTTTCATACTTTCTCCGCGTGAATACACAAATTGTGGTCTATTTTCTAAAAAAAACGCACAATCTGAACCAATCTTGGTGGCGTAATCATACATTTGCTCCTTAGTTAATTGCAGGTTAAACATATAATTAGTAAGTTTCAGACAATAAACAGCATCACTACTACCACCACCAAGCCCAGCAAATACAGGAATACGCTTATCTAAACAAATATTTGCATTTTTTATTTGCGGATAGTCATTTTTCAATAAATTAAACGCTTTTAGTACTATGTTGTCTTCGTTATTTGGTATATTCTTTGCAATATTCTCTCCGCTCAAATACAGTTTTGTTGCATGTTCTTTACTGATTCGCATCTCCAAAGCGTCATTCAAGCCTATGGGATAGAAAACCGATTCAATATTATGAAAGCCATCTTCTCTTTTTTCTGTAACAAATAAGCCAATATTTATTTTTGCATTTGGGAAGTATATCATTACAACATCATTTAATCAAGTTTTGCTTTTTGTTGCAAAGTTAATGTAATTTTTTATAAATTTGCAAAAATATTTTAAATAAGTTTAATAAGAAAGAAATAAAACGAATAAAAATCTATGCAAACAATAATTGAACAGCAGGCAGGTTTTTGTTTTGGAGTTGTTAGAGCAATAAATTCTTTGGAAAAACAACTTCAACAAGATGACAATTTGTATTGTATAGGTGATGTTGTGCATAATTCTATGGAAGTGGAACGTTTGGAAAAACAGGGTTTAAAGACAATATCTTTGCAAGAATTTGAACAATTACACGATTGCAAAGTAATGATTCGTGCTCATGGCGAACCACCTTCTACATACGAAATTGCTAAACGTAATAATATTAAACTTGTTGATGCTACTTGTCCAATGGTCTTGAAATTACAAAAAGATGTTTTGGTTGGTTACCAGAATATGAAAGCAAAAAACGGGCAGATTGTAATATTTGGGAAAAAAGGACATGCAGAAGTTATTGGTCTTGTTGGGCAAACAGAGGGCAATGCAATAGTAATTTCCAACGAAGATGATATTGATAAGATTGATATGACAAGACCTTTGCATATTTTTTCGCAGACGACAAAGAATAAGGAAGATTATCAGAATATTATCGATATTATAAAAGGTAAGCATATAACAGGTGAAATTTTGGTAACGGATAGTATCTGCAAAAAGGTATCTTCAAGGGCAGAAAAGATAGAAAAATTTGCTAAAAGTGTAGATTGTGTTCTGTTTGTGTCTGGCAAACATTCTTCCAATGGATTGTATTTATATGAGTTATGTAAAAAAGCCAATCAAAATACTTTCTTTATAACCGATGCAGCGGATATTGACTTGGAAAATATCAAAAAATTTGAAATTATTGGAATTTCTGGTGCAACTTCTACTCCTATGTGGCTTATGAAGAAAATTGAACAATTTGTACAACAAATAGCATGCAATTAAAAGATATGGAAATGACCAATAAACAAGAATACTATCCACAATATTACATACCTCAAAAATTGTTAGATATAATTTATTGCGAATCTGCACCATCATTACCTTTAAAAGAAAACCACATAGAGGATATACATTACAAGGATAAATGTTTATTAGGCATTATAAAAAGAATATATAGAAATCTTTTTCATAAATCACAAATAGTTAAAAATCACAATACAAACGAAATAAACGAACATAGAAAATATAGATACGAATTGCAATTAAAGGAGTATGAAACGAAACAGAAATTATTTTTAGAATCAAAAAATCTACAGCACTATAGACAAAAATTGCTTACAAAGGAGTTAAGCGGTGATGAAGACTATTCTTTTGGTAATATAGAACAAGCAACCTTTAAAGAAGTAACAAAAGGGGTGGGAGAGATGTATTTTCGCAAATATTTAATTGCACATGGCCGTTGTGATAAGTATTTTGAGCATAATTTTACATTATTGAAAAATAGAAAAGTATCATTAGAAAGACGTATCTATTATTATCCAGATATTATATTGAAAGATAAAGATGGAATATATATTGATATTGAAATTGACGAGCCGTATTCAATGAATGAGAATAATGCCCCAATACATTATGTAGGATTTGATGATGCGAGGAACAAAAAATTTTTAGATAATGATTGGATTGTAATACGTTTTAGTGAAAAGCAAATATTTGAATATACAAAACAATGCTATGATTTTATAATTTCTTTGCACAAATGCATACACCGTTGCGATATGTCGTTGTTAGAGATTGATAAAAAGTTTATTTGTCCCATATGGAGCAAAGAAGAGTCCATTGCAATGATGAAAGAAAAGTATAGACAGACATATATTCCTTATAGATTGAATAAACTACAGATTAAAAGAAATAAAAGAATCTATTAGATAACGAATGATTTGTTTGTTTTATAAAATAATGAAAGAAGTTTGTAGATATATGAAAATTTTAGTGTAAAGTTAGCGAAAAATAAAAAAAAATAATAACTTTGCAACCTGGTATGAAAGAAGTAGCGAAGCATATTGTTGAGATAAAGAATAAAAAGGCATCTTTTTTGTATTTTCTTATGCAAGAATATACGGCGGGGATTATTTTGTGTGGGAGCGAAATAAAAAGTATTCGTGCAGGTAAGGCAAATTTATCTGATGCGTGGTGTTCTTTTCTTAATGGTGAGTTATGGGTTAATCAAATGCAT
>ONOZ01000191.1 GCA_900319595.1 uncultured Bacteroidales bacterium
ATTATTTGGTTCGTGTTCTTTGTTTAAAAAAACGACAAAGAAGAATAAAAGTGAAGAAAACACAACCGAACAAGTAGATACATCTAAACAGGATAATAAAAATAGAGATAGATCGAAAGAAATTGCAAAAAATACACCTATATATAATACATGTTCGTTCAAATGCAAAACTTCTTATATGGGTATGCCTGTTAGTATTAGTGTTCGCACCACTTACGATAGTATTTTTTGGTTATCTGCAACGTCTATGGGCTTTGAAGCAATGCGAATTAAGGCAACGCGAGATTCTATATATATGATAGACAAACTGAATAAAGAAAATGTGCAATGGAATTATGATAGAGCGTCCGTTTATGTAGGCTTGCCACTTTCTTTTGAGTTTATGCAAGAGTTGTTTATAGATACTACGCTTGTGAAGTCATATAATACGGCTCAATTCAATGGGACTATTGTAAAAACCTTGGCTAAAATTGATGACATATCACTCCCAGAGCAGATTATTATTGATGGAAAAATAAAAGTAAAAGAGCAAAAAATAAAACTGACAATAACTAATTACAAGATTGACGTCAAAAACGAATACCCTTTTGAATTTCCAACTAATTATAAGCAAGTTAGATAGATTAAAGCATATTAAAAAGTAAAAAATATGGATAATAAAGACAAAATAAACATATTTAGGACCAAGGACGGTGTAAATTATTTGTTACCATTTATTGTTGTTACATTGTGTTTTGCACTTTGGGGATTTGCAAACGATATTACTAACCCAATGGTGAAGAGTTTTTCAAAGATATTTCGTATGAGCGTAACCGATGGAGCATTGGTACAGGTTGCTTTCTATGGAGGCTATTTTGCTATGGCATTTCCTGCTGCTATGTTCATAAAAAAGTTTTCTTATAAGAAAGGAATTCTTTTGGGCTTGGGGCTTTACGCTTGTGGAGCATTGATGTTTATACCTGCAAGTGCAACAGGCGATTATTATCCTTTTCTTTTAGCATATTTTATTTTGACTTGTGGGTTATCATTTTTGGAAACGAGTGCCAATCCTTTTGTTTTATCAATGGGAGAGAGGGGTACGGCAACGCGAAGACTGAATTTTGCACAAGCATTCAACCCAATAGGTTCTTTGGCTGGCATGTTTGTGGCAATGAATTTCATACAGGCAAAACTGAATCCGATGTCTTCCGATGAGAGAGCGACTTTGACTGGAGCAGAATTTGAGGCAATTAAACAAGCAGACTTGTCTATTTTGATAAAACCGTATGTTGCAATTGGAATAGTGTTAGTGGCGGTGTTTATTATGATGGCATTGATAAAAATACCACAAAAACAAGTGCAAGATAGCACAATTAGTCGTAATCTTGGGGCAACATTGAAGCGACTTTTGAATAATAAAATTTATAGAGAGGGAGTTTTGGCACAATTCTTTTATGTTGGGGCTCAAATCACGTGTTGGACGTTTATTATTCAGTACGGAACACGTATATTTATGTTAGAAGGTATGACAGAACAGGTTGCAGAGATGTATTCGCAAAGATTAAATATTATTGCAATGGTATTATTCTGTATATCTCGCTTTATAGGTACCTATCTTATGAAATATTTCAGACCTGCACGTTTATTAAGTATTTTTGCAACGGGTGGCTTTCTTTTATTATTGGTTACAATTTTCGTTGGTGGCAGGGTAGGAATTTATTCGTTAGTTGGAGTTAGTGCATTTATGTCTTTGATGTTCCCAACTATATACGGATTGGCATTGGGTAACGTACAAGAGGACGCAGAAGTAGGTTCGGCAGGTTTGATTATGGCAATTTTGGGAGGAAGTGTTTTGACGGCGTTGCAAGCGATGATAATAGATAGGGGAGAAGTGTTGTCAATGCCAGCAGTCAATGTTTCGTTTGTTGTTCCATTGATATGCTTTGTTGTAGTATTCATTTACGGACTAAGAAGTTATAACAAAACGACCCAAAAGGCATAGAATTTGCTGTACCATATAAGATGAATAAGTTTAATATAGTAAAATACATAAAAAGAACTTTTATAATTGTTGCAATTGCACTTGTTACAAATTCTTGTCAAGATGATTTTGACGAGTGGGGTTACGTAAATTTCTTTATAGAGCCAGATACTACCGAATATTTTAATTTGAATGACGGCTCACGCGGTTGGGAATATATGGAAGGTGGTAATAGGGGAGTGCTTGTTGTAAGAAATTCGCATAATGAGTTTATGGCTTATGAACGTTCCTGTGTATTGAAGGATTGTAAGGGTCGTTTAGAAGTTGATAAAGCAACAAATGTAATTATTTTTTGTCCTGTTTGCAATAGTCAGTGGTTAAGCGTTGATGGTTCGCCATTACAAGGGAGTAAAGCCACAAGAATGTTATACGCATATTGCACTTATTATGATGGTTGGAGATTGTATGTAAGAAATTGTAGTGGTTTTTAATATATTCCTTTCTAATTTTTAAATCATAGCGATAATATTTTTATAAATTTTTGCTATTTCAAATTTTTTTTGTATCTTTGCAAAGTAAAAAATCGTGCTGAAAAACAATGATTTAGAAAAAAGTGGAATAATCAGCGTGATTATTGAATTTTTTACGGAGAAAAATAAATTTTTCAGTGTGATTAAGAAAATAATAACTGTACAATAAAAAATAAAGTAAAAATATGAACAAAGTAAGATTTCTGATTGCAATAGTCGTTATTGCATTAGCAGGTAACTTGAATGCTCAAGAATACTATGGTATCAATATTGCTACTACTAAAGTTAGTTCTGAAAACTACACGAATATAACAGGAGCAAAGATTTCGGGCACTATTTCTTATGACCCTACCACTTATACATTAACATTAGACAATGCTACCGTGGGTGGAGATATAACGTTTGACACAGCGAGGATAAAAAATATAACAATTACTCTTATTGGAGAAAACACTCTTACTGAGGAGATTAGAACTGTTCCTGGTACAAAAATAATAAATGGTAATGGAAGTTTAAATGTAGTATATCTTGACGGTCTATTTGAGAAAAACACCATAATAGAGAATTGTACTATTACTGTTGATGCTACAACTAAGATGTATGATTGGGCAATGTATGGTAAGAGTAGTAAATTAACGGTAAAAAATGCAAATCTTTCTGTCGAAGGAATGGGAGTTGCGATAGGTAATTTCTATGAGATAGAGTTGATAGATTGTGAAATTGTAGAACCTGCTAATGCTCAAATAATTGATAATGAAGCAGATGGTTTAGGTGGTAAATTTATTTGCGATGAGAATGGTAATATTGCCAAGAAAGTTGTTATCAAAAAAGTAACTGGTCTTAATGATGTAGCACAGACTAATAATATAGACGTTTATCCTAATCCTGCAAAAGACAATGTAACTATTGAAGGCAAGGGTGAGATAGTTATTACTAATAGTTTGGGTCAAATTGTAAAGGAGGTAAAAGATAATAACTTTGTTAGGACACTTAATATAAAGGACTGGGAAAGCGGAGTTTATTATATAAAGGTAGGCAACATGACTCAGAAATTTGTTGTAGAGTAGTATTGCAATAATCTAAGATTGCAATAATCTAAAATTTAAAATTGAAAAAGGTGTGAAAAAGAACTTCACTCCTTTTCAATTTTCATTTAATAAATATTTGTCATACTAGTATCTTGTGTATCAACTCAGAACAAACAAAAATCCATCAGAATTAACTGATGGACAACAAAAAAAGTAGTCGCGGGCAGACTTGAACTGCCGACCCCTACATTATCAGTGTAGTGCTCTAACCAACTGAGCTACGCGACTATTTATATATAAAAGACGAAAACTAAACAAGCACCTAAGAAATTTACCATAATGCATATATTCTCATATTGCGTATAGATATGCTTTCTCCAAAACCATCAGCGTAGCGTGCAAACATTAGCAATGCTTGTCTCTGATTATCTAGCATTTCATATCCTCGTCACACCTTTTCTCTCCTCCCCCGCTATAATAATTTTTCTCTATCTCTAGAAAGGAGGTATTCCAGCCACACCTTCCGGTACGGCTACCTTGTTACGACTTAGCCCCAGTTACTGGCTTTACCCTA
>ONOZ01000155.1 GCA_900319595.1 uncultured Bacteroidales bacterium
ATCTATGATACAAAAGCCTCTATTGTTATTGTAAATGAGAGTTTGGAGTTAGAAAAAACGACTCCCGCAACTTTGATTAGAGTAAAAGACGCTTATAGTAGTTTTGCAACCTTATTGGAGTTGGTAAATCAATATCGTTTCAATCGTACAGGCATATCTTCTTTGGCATTTATCAACGAGAGTGCGAGCGTTGGGCAAGATTGTTATATAGGTGAATATGCGGTAATTGATAAGGGTGCGAAAATTGGCAGTAATTGCAAAATTTACCCTCAGGTTTATGTTGGTGAGAATGTGCAAATTGGCGATAATGTTGTTTTGTATTCGGGTGTAAAAATCTACCATGATGTAGTTATTGGTAACGATTGTATCATTCATTCGGGTGCTGTAATTGGGGCAGATGGTTTTGGTTTTGCTCCTTTGGAAGATGGAAGTTTTAAAAAGATTCCTCAGACAGGAAATGTTATTATAGAGGACAATGTAGAAATTGGAGCAAACACTTGTGTAGATAGGAGTACTATGGGTGCAACTATTATCTATAAAGGTGCGAAGATTGATAATTTGTGTCAGATCGCTCATAATGTTACAGTTGGCAGACATACTGTTATAGCAGCACAAACGGGTTTGGCAGGTAGTGTGCATTTGGGTGAGAATTGTTTTATAGGTGGTCAGGTTGGCATTATTGGACATTTGAAAATTGGCAACAGAGTCAAAATGGCAGCAAAAAGTGGTGTAATCTCCAATCTGAAAGATGATACACAAATTATGGGTTTCCCAGAAATGTATGCAAGAGATTTTATGCGAAGTTATGTTTTGTTCAAGAAATTGCCAGAGATGGAAAAACGGCTAATGGAATTGGAAAACAAACTAAGGGACAATGAAAAATAATTAGGTGGCTTACATTGATATTTTCATATTAAGCGTTTTATCGGCGGGAATGATTTATTCTCCATTCCTGTTTACCATGGCATTGATTTTGATGTCTTTACGTATAATTCTACATATAGGACAAGGTTTTTATACGCACCGATTCAATTATTTTTCTTTATTCAGACGATACGACTTGACTAAAATTCTATTTTTTCTATTATCTTTCTTTATTTTTAATATAGTAGGATTGCTTTGGACGGAGAATTTGGGTGCAGGGTTTAGAGAATTAAATCACAAATTGCCATTTCTTATAATTCCACTTTATGTTTTGTGTGTTTGTCCTTTTGAAAATAAGGTGCTTAAATTTTCGTTTATCATTTATTTGCTTTTGCTCGGAGGGGGAATGATTATAGGAATTTTCAACTATTTTACCTCGCCCTATACTGATGGCAGGTTTCTTATTCCTCATACACGAAATATTTCTTTTGCCTTTCAAATATGTTTTGCCATTGGTGTTATGACAATTTACGCTAATCGTAATCGCAAGGAAATTAGATATGTATTGCCTATAATTCTGTTCTTTATATTCTATTTGTTTTTGGCTTCATTGCTTAGCGGTATTGTTACTTTGGGCGTTTTGGTTTTTTGTACATTGGTCTATATTCTAAGGAAAAAAGACAAAAAATATGCTTTGTTGTCTATTCTCCTATTTACTATTGTTGTATTGATTTCTGGATATTGGTTATATATACAAATCAATAATTATTTCTCACCCAAAGAGCCATTAGTTACTCATACTGAGCAGAAAACGCAATTAGGAGGGACTTATCGCGACAATTCAGATACGTTTATAGAAAATGGTTATTATGTTGGAAATTATTGCTGTCCCGATGAGGTTAATCTGGCGTGGGAAGAGCGTACTGGTTTGAATATCACGGATTTTTGCGAAGGTAAGCAACAAGGAGAGCATTTTCATTATTATGATATTATCTACCGCTATTTAAATTCCAAAGGTTTAAGAAAAGATTATCAAGGCGTTAAATCGCTAACAGAGAAAGATATAGAGAATATTAAGCAAGGTTTTTCCAATGTTGTTTATGCCGAAGGTTTTTCTTTGAAGGCAAGGTTATACAGAACTTTTTATGAGTTTGAATGTTATAGCCGTACAGGAGAGGTGGAGAATATGAGTTTGATACAGCGTTTGATTTGGAGTGATAATGCATTGAAAATCATAAAACAACAGCCTATATTAGGGAGTGGGACGGGAGATGTGAAAGAGGATTTGGATAGGGAATTGATGAAGACCTACCCCGAGTTGTGTAAAGTGAATAATGACCCACATAACTTATTGATTTACATTTGTGCAACTTTTGGAATAGTAGGTTTATTATATGTAATTTTCGTTTTCGTTTTGGCTTTTTGGAATGGCAAGATGTTGGATAACAAATATTTCGTCTTGTTTGTTGTAATATGCTTGTGTTGGACGTTTTGTGAGAGTTTTTTTGAGCGAATAGATGGTATGGCGTTTTTCAGTTTCTTATTTTCATATTTTTATTTACAAAAAATCTCATATAATAATTTGCTGTATAACAAAGAAAGATCTGTAAAGATTTAGAATTCATAGCCAATATTTACAAATAGATATGCCTTTTTTGTATGGTTGGAATAACCCAAAGATGCACCCAAAGGACCTATCAACGAATTAAAAGCATACCCTAATCTTGTACCCCAAATTATAGAAGAGGAGAAAATGTCTTTCAATTTATCATCAGCAAAACTACCTGCAAACGAAAGGGATAAGTAATTGTTTTTGGTTAATCTATACTTTGTCGTTAAATCCAAAGCAGAGAAATTGTTTGGCATTATTTCCACGTTACCAATTCCCGCAAACGCCACTTGTTGAGGTAGATAGTGTCCAAAATATTCTCCACCAGCACAATTCATTAAAACCGTAGGAATGCCCTTGCCAAAAATATTTCTGCCATATATCATTGGGGTAAAAGCAATCTTTTTATTGAGTCTAAAATTCTTTTGATAACGATACGAAATAATACTTATAGGTACGTCATTGTCAAATTGATACAAATTATCCGTATATAGTCCATAGTGCAAATTGATATTCGTTCCTTGCATTGAAAAATACTTGCTCAAACGGCTATCAAAGTCAAAATTTGCGTGATAGGAATAAGTGTGTGCAACAGGTGTGTATTTTTTTGCACGATTAGAAGACAGAATGTGTTTGTAGCGATAGTAGTCCCAAAGTGCAAATATTTGAAAATCAACTTCCCTTTTTCTATTTAAAGATGTTCCGACTTTAATTTGATGCCAAAGATAATCAGGATTGAAATCTTTGTCGCCGTGCCAATAAACATTTATGTCGTTATAGCGATAAGTATATGAAATTGAAAGATTTAGTAGCCGAGAAAGAGATAAATCTCCTTGCAATTGTGCTAAACTTCGTTTGCCTAAACGTAAAGTTGTTTGCAAAAGAGTTGGTATAAAAAAGTTAAGTGGTACATAACTACATAGTTGCATACTAACAATTTCCTCGTTATCAAAGCGGACGCCCATATAAATTTCTGCTGCTTTTTTACCATCGGTTTCCAATTTTATACCATAGCCGTCTTTATTGTATTTGATTGAATATGAAGCATTATCATAGAATAAATTACCTCGTAACGCACTAATTGCTCGTTCTATTGTAGAAATATCGGTTGAGGAGCCTGCTTTTAAGTTAAATTTTTTGCATAAATACCTTATGTCAGTGTTACTTATATTATTAAATTCTACATCGCTAATTTTCATTCTTACATTTTGATTCTGCACACGATAAGGTTTTGGTCTTTGTGCTTGATAATCAATACCTACTCCAATTCTTTCTTTCAATTCCATCAATTCCTGCCATTTTTCCATAGTAGCCTGCTCACCTCTTTCAATTAGAGTGTCAATTGCTGAATGTGAGAAACTTGCAGCACTATATCCATCAATATTTACTTTTATGAAAACATCTGTCAAAGCGATATTTTCTTCTAATTTGTTTATTGTATTGACGTCCATCAATTGATTGACAATAGAAGCGGCAGAGGTAAAATATTCAGGAGTTTTTTCCATATTGTTTTGAACGGATATTCCAATGATTACGTCTGCACCCATAAGTTTTGCAACATCGGCAGGATAATTGTTTTTCAAACCTCCGTCTGCCAAAACCATACTATCCAACTCTACGGGCGAAAACACGGCGGGAATACTCATAGAGGCACGCATTGCAAGGGCAAGATGACCAGAATGAAAATCCACCTCTTTGAATTTTGTCAAATCTGTTGCAACGCAAGCGAATGGAATCGGTAAAGTATTGAAGTCCAAGTCCTGATGATAGCCAACAGTTAGTCGTGTAAATAAATCCGAGATATTTTTCCCTTTTATTAAACCGGGACCTAAGAATGAAAGATTGCCTTCATGCAAACCCATACGAAGCATATATATATCTTGCATTTTACGTTCTTTGAGTGTCATTTCATTAGGTGGTATTCTGTCAGAGAATAAGAATTGCCAGTCTTGTATTCTAAGCAACGAGTCCAGCATATCAGCACTATAACCAATGGAGTACAAGCCTCCCACCAATGCACCCATACTTGTTCCGACAATCATATCTATAGGTATTCCGCTTTGTTCCAATACTTTTAACGCTCCTACATGTGCCGAGCCTTTTGCTCCTCCACCAGACAATACGACTGCTACTTTTTTTCTTTCCGTTTGTGCTGTGCAGTTATTATAATTATCGTAAAAGCAGATATTTGCAACTAAAATTATTGATAATAAAGCAGACTTTTTCATAATCAAAAATAGCGTTGAACCATTTATATAACGGAA
Organism: uncultured Bacteroidales bacterium; assembly: GCA_900319595.1. Taxonomy (GTDB): domain Bacteria; phylum Bacteroidota; class Bacteroidia; order Bacteroidales; family P3; genus Scybalousia_A. Next base: position 4,738 of record ONOZ01000155.1, read on the forward strand.
AAAGTCTGCTGTTATTATTATATAAGCGTTTTATCTAAAAATTTGTGCAGCCACTTGACCTGTTACAAATCCACTTAACGCTGTGAGAATGACAATTGTAATTTCAATTACTTTTTTCCAATTTATTTTTTTCATTTTCTGTGTTTTTTTATGATGTTAGTTAATGATTTTATAGTTAGAAATTAGTAATGAGTAATTACACGAAGCGATTAAAGTTGCTAATTACTCATTACTAAATTACTAATTAGTTGTACTTGATTTTAGATAAATCCTTGAACTCTAAAGTTGCGTTTTTCATAGTTTTTTTGAATGCAACTGAAGGATAAAAACGGCAACTAACTCGCTTAATTGTGCTGTCATCAACTTCATCTGCAGTTCTTACTGCTTTACTTTTGATGGTTGGAATAAACGCTCCAAGTGTGCCAAATTTTACTGCTGAACCGTTCATAACATGATTAGAAACGTGAATTTCAAATGCTTTCAATGCTAACAATACATCAGGATAAGACATACTTGTTGCGTGAGAGATTTCTTTGGCAATAGTGTCCAAAGTTGTGTCTTGATTGCGATACACTTTTGCGATGTATCTTTCCTCGGGTGTTCCATTAAATTTAATGGTACGTTTTGATTTGATATAGTACATAAAACTGATAGATTTTATGTATATGCTCTGAGATTTTTAGAATTTGATTATTCAGAGCCTAACGAATAGGAGTTTTTTAATAGTTTTTTCTCCTTTTTCGTTCCTTGGTTTCATATTGCAAAATTACAACATTTTTAATTATTGACCAAATATTTAAGCAATAATTTTAACATTTTTTTATTGTTCAATGCTTGTATATTCAAAATCAGGTTGTTCATAGATAGCGTAACCTAAAAAATACTCTCCTCTTGTATAAGGATATTCTATTTTCAATGTGGGGTTACAGGATTGTTTTAAATTGATTTTAAATTTCTTTACATCTTTGATATGTAGATATTTCAATAATTGTTTTGTTGCACTTTTAATTAGTGTTGCTTTGATGCAAGTATGGAGCGGGAAAATAGCAATACCATAGCATTTATTACGTTTAGGGTCGTGCTTTTGTGTCTCAAATAGTGAATAGGACAGGTCGCAAAGTAAGATTTTTTTGATAAACTCTTCCCAATCCTTTGTTTTACTATTTTGAATTACGATTCTTAATGCCGAGATTTGCATATTTTCTGCACTATTTTTTCTTTGTCCTTTCATATTGAATCCTAACATATATTTACTGTTAGACTTTGTTGTGTTATCGATAGGTGTAATTGTCTTATAAAGAAACTCGTGCTTGTTTAGAATAGATATTTCGGCATGTTTCTTTGGCTGTTGTTCGCTAATGATAATCATTTTGTTTGATGTTTGCTTTTGCAACTTGTTTAAACCTTTGTTTTTCATTTCTTTTGATTTTTTCTTTGACGTTTAACATTTGTAATAAAGATTTTTTTACCGACTTGTTTTCCAAAACCTTTCATTTCTATGGTATCTTCCCATCTAATATACATAATGGCAAGAATGTCGGAGGAGGAAAATCCCAATCGTTTTAGTTTTTCACTTTCCAAAGTAATGATTTTGAAAAGATTTTTTCTTTGTTTGTTAGATGTCTTTTTCATGTAATCTCCTTGTTTTTAATTTGTATTGCAAAATTACTTCTATAGCGACAATACATGGGAGATATGCAAGGGGATATGGAGGGGAGGTATAACAAATTTGTCTGTCGTCTAAGGTTACAGATATTGGACAACAGACAATATTATAAAATGTTTTTAATCCTTTATTTATGGCAATTCGTCAAAGCCTTCGCCTAAAGTTTCAGTATTGTTTATTATTGTTATAAAACATTTACTATCAATCTTTTTGGCTGCATATTTGATTTTGTTATATTCTTTTTTATTTACGGTTGTATAAATCATTTTCTTTTGTGTATCAAAGTACATACCCCTACCTTCAAAAACAGTTCCACTACGCTCCAAATCCGTTAATATCAATTGTTTCATACCCTCAACATTGTCTGTTATGATAAGCATAGTTTTATTTACTTTGTTGTCTATCACTAAGTCAATCACTTTGCTTTCAACGAAAATCAAAATTATAGAGAATATCGGCAAACGAATATCTCCACCAATAGCAAACGAAGTCAATGCAATCAAAGAATCCACAATCATAACCATACTTCCCAAAGACATATGGAGTTTTTTGTGAGCAATCATACTAATAACGTCCGAACCACCAGATGTTGCACCCGCTGAAAAAACCATTGCAATGCCCACTCCATAAGCCAATCCTCCAACAATAGCATTCAAAAGATAATCTGGTTTGAAATATTGCAAAACTCCTCCAGTCAAATCTCTTACGGGCAAATAAACTTCTTGCGATTGAGTAGATAGACCAGCAAAAGTGTCTGTACCAATAAACTCACCCGAATGTATCAAAGGAATATATCCAAATTGTGGTATATAAAACAAGTGTTCTGCCAAATAAGTAAATACCCAAGTAACTATAACAGCCAAAAGAGTTTTTATTCCAAAACCTCCTCCCAATACAATCAAACCTAATATGAACAATGGCAAATCCATAAAGATTACCGCAGACACCGGCCAATCCCATAGGTTATTGAAAACACTCATCAAACCATAAACTCCACCGGGAGCCATACCATAAGGTACAACAAACAACAAGTCTGCAATTGCAAATATCAAACAACCTATAACTATTTTGCTATATACATAGACCCATTCTTTTGAAAATGGTTTTTCAGTTCCTTTAAAAAAATCTATAAACTTCTGCTTCATAATTTGTTGTTTGTTGTTTTGTATATGTTTTTGCCTAAAAAACTACTTTCTTGCAAATGAGAATTCTCTATATAGACCCGCCGTCAGCAAAACTTTCTTTAATCCAGTCGTATCCTTTTTCTTCCAAAAGTTTTGCTAAATCTTTGTCGCCACTTTTGACAATTTTGCCCTCGTACAAAATATCCACAACGTCAGGCACAATATAATCCAAAAGTCTTTGATAGTGAGTTATAACAATTACAGCATCTTCCTTGGTATGTACTTGATTTACACCACCGGCAACTATTCTCAAAGCATCAATATCCAACCCCGAATCCGTTTCGTCCAAAATACTTAGCGATGGTTTCAACATTGCCATCTGAAATATTTCGTTTTTCTTTTTTTCTCCACCCGAAAAGCCCTCATTTACACTTCTTTGCGACAGAGCCGAAGACATTTGCACCACTTGTTTGCTTTCGTTCATTAGAGCCAAAAAGTCTTTTGCACTAATTGGGTCTAAGCCTTTGTATCTACGTCTCTCGTTGATAGCCGTTTTCATAAAGTTTGCAATACTAACCCCGGGAATTTCCACAGGATATTGAAAACCCAAAAAGATGCCTTCACAAGCCCTTTGTTCAATACTCATCTCCAACAGATTCAAGCCTTTATAAATAATTTCTCCTTCGGTTACGGTATATTTATCATTGCCAGCAATCACTCCAGCAAGCGTACTTTTGCCATTGCCATTGGGTCCCATAATAGCGTGAATCTCGCCTTTATTTACTTTGAGGTTCAAACCTTTAAGTATTTCCTTATCGCCTATTCTTACGTGTAAATTCTTTATCTCTAACATTTCCTTTTTTTTTAATTAGTAACCAGTAACGAGAAATTAGAAATTGCCCCACCTTTGCAGATGATAACCAAACTACTACAAGCATTTATGATTGCCTTGCACTATTGCTAATTACTAATTTCTAATTACCAATTATTTTAGGTTGCAAAGGTATAATTTTTTTTTAATTTGTGATTTGTTTTTCAAAAAAAAAGTTGTAATTTTGCAAAACCAACAATAGTGTTGGAAATTTATAAAAGAAAGGAGGCTCAAAAGAATTATGGAGAATTTGCCCAGCAATATGAAGGACTTGATGGTTCGGGTACAGAAAGGAGAGAGAATAAATGAGATTTGTCCGCCCATTGATTATTTAGGTATAATAGAGAGAAATACGCAGGAGGATTTACGCAACGGACTTTCACGTGTTTTGCAGATGTTACACAAGGACGATAGATTAGTTTTGTTAGGCAATTTTTATTTGACAAGCGATTATTGTTTAGAAACGGGTCTTTTTCATTGCGAAAAGGGAAGTGAGGAAGATTTTATTGCAAAAATGCAAGATATTAGCGAGTGGTCAATAAAGAGTATTGTTTATTATATAGAAACATATCCAATTATGCAAAGAGAATATGCACACGAAATTTTGTACAACATAGCCCCAAAACTATTAAAAGAAATAGAGAATGTAAATATAGAAAGAAAAAGAGAGGAAAAATTAACTAATAAAAACAAAGATAATATGAATAAACCAACAATAGAACCAGTATTACAAAACAATACGCCAAACATACAGGTAAATCCTCACATAGAGGCTAATCCACACAACGAAACAAAGCCACATAACGAGGCTAATCCAAGCGTAAATATTCATAACGGAGAAACTCACTACCATAATTATCAATGTAGAGGTTGCTCACCTAACGAAATGGGCGGAGAAAAACAAGATTTACCCACGCAACGTAAATAATATGCAAGATAATTTTTTTGTTTTCAGAGACAATAATATTGCATTGCGAAAAGAGTGTAAAAATTACGGAGACCAAAATGTAAAAATTTCAGTAGGTCCTGTAAAAATTACGGACAATAATATAATTAATAATATAGAAGATAAAAAAAGACGCGTGCGCGAGATTTTTAGATTTTATAGAGAGGATTGTAAAGGACATTTTGAAGCATATACAACTAACATTACGCTAAACAACCAAGAAAACCCACCCCAAAGTTCCGCCGCCCCCCTCCCTAAAACTAATGTAGAAAAGAAAGTAAGTAACAAACATTTAGAAACATATAGAAATTTGATACAAAGCCTAATAGATGAGCAGTATTTAACCGAAGATGGCAAATGTTGGACAAAGTCTTTGAGTTTGTTTGTCAAATTTGCCGAGTATGTTAATGAAAACCTGCTAATCAAACAATATAAGGACAGAAAAAAGACTCTTCAAGTGTATTATTGGAAAGTGTTTGCCGATGATTTTTCGCTAATTGCAAATGGACAAATAAGACCTATCAAAGCACAAGCATTATATAAGGCATCGGACAAAAACTTGTCCAAAAACTATATAGAAGGAGAAACAGAATTAGAAGAAATTTTTAAAGAGTTAGAAAGTGCTAATACCAAAATCTCTAATCACTAATTACTAATGGAAATGAAAGATAATATTTGTAAGTGTTTTGCGTGTGAATCGGCACAGATGGACACCATAAAGATAGGGAAACATAACGGAAGATTCAAAGAGTTTTCTGCACCCGTGAATTGTTTAAAAGAGCAGATTGCATTGACACACGAGGGCGATTTTTCAAGTACGATAACCGTTAAGGACAACGCTTTTATACCTCGTCCTGTGCAGATAATCAATTTGTTAGACTATCAAAACGAACAGCCAATAGAGGAGCAGATAAATATAATTGTGGGCGAGAATGCCAAAATCACTTTTCTTTATTGCGATGACACCCTGCCAAAAACCTCTGCTAATGTTTTACACAAAATCAATGTAGAGTTGAAACCAAACGCCAAAATGGACTTTTATAAGTTGGAAAACGTTAATAATCAAACTTGTATAACCTCTAATATTGTTTTCAATTTGAATCAAACAAGCCAATTAAAGACTTTTTTCTTTACCCTTAACGGCGATAAATTAGAAAATAATATTTGCGTAAATTTCAATGGCGAACATGCACAGGCAGATTTGAATGGATTGTATCTTATGGACCAATCGCAAAGCGTTAAAACCACAATGAAAGTATATCACTACAAGGATTCTTGTCGTTCTAATCAGTTGTTCAAAGGTATTTTGGACGATGCGGCAAAGGCAGATTTCTTAGGGCATATTTTTATAGATTACGACGCAAAAAACAACGATGCTCGGCAGACAAATAACAATATACTTCTAACCGATAAAGCCAAGGTAAATACGCGTCCTGTGTTAGAAATATATAATGATGACGTACAATGTTCGCACGGAGCAACAACGGGACAATTAGACAATCAAGCCTTGTATTATTTGCGTACGAGGGGAATATCAGAAAAGAAAGCCAAAATGTTGTTAATGAATGCTTTTTGTCAGAGTGTGTTGCAAAAAAGCGATATAGAGGATTTGCGAACAGGTTTGGCAGATATGATTCAAAAACGTTTAGACGGAGAACAAATATGAAAATATCTATTTTTGGCAAAGTACCTAAGAGCGAAAGAGATAGGCAACTAATAAAGATTTTGTTAGACGATTTGATTTGCAAACAAGAGAGCATTCAAATATGGCAACCATTTTTTGATTCCATTGTAGATATTATACAAAAAAAATCTTGTTTTCAAACCTTTACAACCAAAGACGAAATTGCTAATACAACCGATATTCTTCTTTCCTTAGGGGGTGATGGTACTATGCTTGACACTTTGGATTTTGTTTTGGGGACGAATATAGCGGTTTTAGGAATCAATTTAGGACATTTAGGTTTTTTGACTTCGGCAGGTAGAGATGATATTCAAAATCTTGTAACGCAGATATTTCATAAAGAATTTACAATAGAAAAACGTCAGATAATAGAGGCGGAATTTTCTTTTGATTGCAAGGGTAGAAAGTTTGGGGCGAACGAGGCTTGTTTTCTATCCTCTAATCGTGGCAGTATTATAGATTTGGAAGTGTTTATAAACGACAAATATGTTAGCACGTTTTCGGGTGATGGGCTTTTGATTGCAACGCCAACGGGTTCAACGGCTTATAGTATGAGTGCAGGTGGTCCAATTATAACGCCCGAAAGTCGTTGTTTGTGTTTGACTCCTGTGGCACCTCACAATCTGACTTTTCGCCCTGTAATAATTTCAGACGAAGACATTATAAAAGTCAAAATACCTAATATAGAGGAAGATTGCAAGATGCTAATGGACGGCTATGTTGTTTTTGAGCGTAATAGTGGAGAGATAATTATTAGAAAGTCGGCTTATTGTTGGAGTCTGGTTAGATTGCAAGGGCAAGATTTCTACTATTCCATTCGCAACAAACTTATGTGGGGACTACAAAGCGTTACTCAACCTTAATTAGTCTATTTTTTTACTATTTTCATTTTTAAATCATCTAAATTCCTACTTTACTAAAATTTTTCAGAAAAAATTTCTCTATTTGGCATAATTTTTGTAAGTTTGCAACTTGAAAGTGAAACAAAAAAGTAATGATTGAATTTAAACATAATTGAAAAAAAATGAAAAGAATAGTTTTTAATCTTTTATTGGCAGTTTCCTGTATGATAGCATTTTCGTTTGATGCTTTTGCACAGAGTAGTAATACTGTCGGAGAAACATTTGTTAAGGATGATGTTAAGTATAAAATTACACGAGTAGCTGGAGTCAACCCTGGTACAGTTTCTGTTGTAAAGAAAGACACTTTTAACAATGGAAACCCTAATGCAAATGTGGTCATACCCGCTACTCTTGACCGTACGATTAACGGTATTAGTTGCACATTCCAAGTTGATAAGATAGAAGCCAATGTATTTGATACCGCCCATAAGAACCTGAATAGTGTAACGATTACAATGTCGAATGGTTCTATTACTGAGAATGCTTTTAATGGTTGTACTATACCTGGTGGCGTAACTATTCGTACAAAAAACATAGACGCTCATGCTTTCAGTGGAGTGTTTGGCGGTAATACTACTATAACCGTCGATACTGGCGGACAAGTTGTAAGTGAAGCGTTTAAGGGTTCTACATTTGAGCATTTGACCATTAGAGTTCCTAATGCTGGTGGTAACTTTAATATGCATGGTGGTATATTTAGAGGCATACAACACTGTAAAGTGCTAACCATAGAAAACAAACTCTTTCTCAATGTCTCTGCTGTTACTGCTTACAAGAGTAATGTTGAAACGTTAGAGGTAGGAAATGGTACAGAGGTTAGAATTCAGGATAATCGTGTTGATAGATATAGGGTAAGCCGCAACATGACTAACACTAAATTGAAATCTGTGAAGATTGGAAATAATTGTACAATAAACGGAGGTGCTTTTGATAGGGCATATGATGAGATGGTTATAGATAGTTCTACTCTTTGCGTAGTAAATATTGGCGACAATGTTACGATTAAAACAGGTGCTTTTAAAAACCAGGCTGCATTGAGAGAATTAACTATTGGTAAAAATTGTACAATGGAAGCAGAAGCTTTCTGTAACACTTTTAGAAGAAAATTTAATGAATGTGATACATTTGATTACGAACCAAAGACTTCGTTTGTAACAATTGGTGAAGGCTGTACAGCAAT
>ONOZ01000195.1 GCA_900319595.1 uncultured Bacteroidales bacterium
AGTTATAAGCAATATTGCAAATAACGAAATAGTAGAAATCTTTGATATTACCGGCAAATTGGTTAAAAAAGTTGTTTATAATAATAAAATAAACGTTGCAGACTTACCAACAGGCGTTTATACTATTAAGGTAAATAACCAAATACAAAAACTTGTAATTGAATAAAACAAAAATATTCAACAAAGCAAGAAGGCATCTCCATACAGTGAAATGCCTTCTTTCTTTTATTAAAAATATTTACAAAATACACATACTACAACAATGCAGCAAGTTTTTCTGCTAAATCGCAGACTCTATTTGAATAGCCGTTTTCGTTGTCGTACCAAGAAACAACTTTAACAAATCTGCCATTCATTACCATTGTCAATTGCGAATCAAATATAGAAGAATGATTATTGCCAACAATGTCAATAGACACCAATGGTTCTTCGCTATATTCAAGGATTCCTTTCATACTACCCTGTGCTGCTTCTTTCATTGCTGCATTTATCTCTTCCTTTGTAACGTCTTTTGCTAATTCTACTGTCAAATCTACAACAGAACCATCTGGCGTTGGAACACGCATTGATATACCGTCCATCTTCCCTTTCAATTCTGGGATAACCAAACCAACTGCCTTTGCTGCACCCGTTGAAGTAGGAATAATACTGCATGCTGCTGCTCTTGCACGGCGTAAGTCTTTGTGCGGAAGGTCAAGAATTCTTTGGTCGTTTGTATATGAATGAATAGTATTCATATATCCTTTAACAACTCCGAATTTGTCATTCAAAACCTTTGCTATCGGTGCTAAACAATTAGTGGTACAAGAAGCGTTAGAGATATAAGTAACGTCTTTTGTTATAACATTGTCATTTACTCCCAAAACTACCGTTGCATCTACATCGTCAGCTTTTGCAGCAGGAACAGTTAAAATAACTTTCTTTGCTCCAGCGTTTATGTGTTTGCTCATCAATTCCCTTGTTTTGAACAATCCTGTAGATTCTATCACAATATCAATCCCCAATTCTTTCCATGGTAGATTTGCTGGGTCTTTTTCTGCAAATACTTTGATTTTTTTGCCATTTACCACAAGATAATCTCCCTCTGCTTTCACGTCTGCATCAAATTTGCCATGAACAGAGTCATATTTTAATAGGTGTGCAAGCGTTGCAGCATCTGTTAAATCGTTTATTGCTACAACTTCTAAACCTTGTTTGCGTTGCATATTTCTGAAAGAAACTCTTCCAATACGTCCAAAGCCGTTAATTGCTACTTTTGTCATGATTACTTTTATTTTTTAATGTTTATAAACTACTTTTTAATTGAATTGCAAAAATAATTCATTTTTATAAAACTGGCAAACAACATCAAAAGAATTTTTCTATTGCGTTCCATAAAGCATTGTAAAGTAAATCGCCTTGAAGTTGATATCCTTTTAATGTCAAATGCACTCTATCGGGTCGCATAAGTGAATTTCTATATAGTTTATCGCTTGCTCCCTTGCCCCCCATAACTTTGTACATATCCAAGTATGCACAATCTGTTTTTTTTGCTACATTTCTTACAATATTATTGGTTTGCTCGCTACGAGGATTTATTCTTTTTTTATGCCAATAACATTCCGTTGGACTTATCAATAATATAGGTATATCGGGCAAAGTATTTTTAATATTTCTTACAAGTTTGGTCAAATTCTGTTCAAAAGTATTTTCTCCGCCATGCTCGTATGTATCATTAGTACCCAAAGAAATAATAATCATATCAAAATCCAAAGAATATAAATGAGAATACAGTTTGTCAGCATTAAAATACGAGTCTGCACTCGCACCATTTATCCCCGTTGCATTATACACTACTCCAGCATTATCGCTATCAAAATAAAAACCATATACATAAAAAGTTTTATTGGTAGTTTTAGATACTGTAATTTTCACTTCTGTTATATAGTCGGCTAATAAAAACTCAGTGTAACCTTGCTCTTTGTTTTCTATTTTTTGATAAGCCACTGGAATATCTGATAACCTCAAATTGTCTTCACCTTTCAATTCAGAATGGTATATTCTTAATCTATTGAAATCGTATTTTATAGGATTTTTATTATTTACGTTTATATTTATGGTATTGCTTAATGCAGTTGTATATGCACTTGCCCCCCATAATCCTAAATTTTCTCTATTAGTCTTTGATAAAATATTTATCGCCTGCCACGAAGATGAAAACGTAATTTTATAGGAATCTGGTGCTGAGCGTAAAAAAGGAGTTATCATTCCTCTATCTCCTTGCAATCCGTCCATAAAAGACTGAAAATTCTTTCTTACTTGTCCCGTATAGAAATCTGCTTGAATATGAGAGTCTCCTAAATGAAGTATTTTCATTTGCCTATTACCCAAACGTATCATTTGAGCAAAGTTATTAGCAAAAGATTTGAATTGGTTTTCACTTTTTCCATAAAAAACAAGTGTATCTGCACTTGTATTCAAAAAAGTATATTTTTCTATACTAACAGGTTGCGTCCTTATATCATAGGATAAAAATAATAGTGCTATATATAATATGTATACAAAACGAGATTTCACCTATATACTAAATACCCATCGTAATATCTCTAAACGTTTTTTCTAAAGAACCCTCTAATGCAAGATGTTCTATTGTATCGTCTGCAACTATCTTCCCGTTGTTGATAATTACAGCACGCGAACATACGGCTTCTACCTCCTGCATAATATGTGTAGAAAGAATGACCGTTTTCTTCTTTCCCATCTGCTTTATTATCTGACGTATTTCTACCAATTGATTAGGGTCTAAACCTGTTGTCGGTTCATCTAAAATTAAAACCTTAGGGTCGTGTATCATCGCTTGTGCTAATCCAACTCTTTGCCTATAACCTTTGGACAATGCTCCTATTTTTTTATTTACTTCCTTTGTTAGTCCAACTGTTTCTATCATCTGCTCCACCCTTTGCTTCTTTTCTTTACCTCTAATCTTATGCAATCCAGCTATAAACATCAAAGATTCTCTTACATACATATCTAAGTATAGTGGATTCTGCTCTGGCAAATAGCCAATCAATGAACGAATTTGCAAAGGTTCGTCGAAAATATCTAAACCACATACTTTAACCTCACCAGAAGTAGGCGGAATAAAACAAGTTATGATTTTCATCATCGTACTCTTACCTGCACCATTAGGACCTAACAATCCAACAATCTCTCCTTCGTTTATCGAAAGACTAACATCGTCCAAAGCACGTTGATTTGCATATAGTTTCGTTAGATTTTTAATATCTATTGTCATTTATTTTTATATCTTTTTTGAAATGTGGTGCGAAATTACAAAAAATTCCTTATATTTGCCGAATATTTTGGTTAGAAAATGAAAATTGAAGTTAAACAAGAGGCGAAACTACTGGATTTTGTCTTAAATCACTTTCCGCAAGTGTCGGTAACTAAGGCAAAAAAAATGATTCTTTATAATTGTTTCTCTATGGCAGGGGCAAGTTTAAAGAGTTTTGAATATGTTTTACACAAAGGTGATACTATTGAGTATCAAAAGTATAGCGGTGGAGAACATATTGCACGAGAAAAACGCAACATCTCTGTTTTGTACGAGGATAGAGAAATAATTTTGATTTATAAGTTATCTAATCAAAGCGTTATGGAGTATAAGGACAAAAAAAACGATACTTTATTTAGTATGACGAAGAGTTATCTTAAAAAAAAGTATCATAAAAATGACCTCTATCTAATTTTTGCTCCTCAAAAAGATGAAAGTGGCATTTGTTTGTTTGCAAAAAATCGCATGGTGAAGAATTGGTTAGACAAACAAAAAGATAGTTTTAAATTTACTATAAGTGCTATTGTGGAGAATCCATTAAAACACAAAAATGACAAAATTCATTTTGATGTAACTAACAATAATGGCATTTATTCCTTAGCAAAAAAAGAGGAGAAAAATATTGAAAGTGTTATTTTGCAGTACTCAACTATTGAAGATTTGAGTATAGGAGAGGAAAATTACTTCTATATAAACATTGTACAAACGGGAGATAAACCTTATTTGAATAGATTTTTATTAAATGAAATAGGAAATCCTGTTTATGGCGACAATACATTTCATTCTCAAAAGCAAGGAAATAAACTACTGAGATACTGCGTTTATTGTATGGAGTTTTTACGTCCAAGTACAAATAAAAAGTTGAAAATAGAGACAACGCTACCAAAGAATTTCACTTTATTAACCATACCAGCAAAGAAAATTGATAAAAAATAATATAAAAAAACAATAACAAGATGAACGATAACCTTAATCTATTGAAAACAAAAACTGAAGATGTATTACAACAGTTTTTTGCTTACTTAAACGAAAGCGACCAAACAAAAGA
>ONOZ01000160.1 GCA_900319595.1 uncultured Bacteroidales bacterium
ACATTCCGTGCTTTTGCAGTAGTTGAGGAAGACACAACTTTTGGAGAAGAAAAGACTTTTGTAACACTTGACGATAGCGGTATAGAAGACGTTGCAAATGAAAACGTAATATCTATTTATCCTAACCCAGCAAGCGACTTTGTAACGATAGAGGGCAAGGGCGAAGTAGTTATTACCAACAGCATAGGTCAAGTTGTAAAAGAAATAAAAGATAATAGCACTTATAGAACACTTAATATAAAAGACTTTGAAAGAGGAGTGTATTATATAAAGGTAGGAGAGAAAACTCAAAAATTGGTTGTTGAATAGTATAATATAACCAAATTAAATAACGGCAAGAGGAAATAATCTTCTTGCCGTTTGTTGTTTATCTATTATTTATTAAAACTTTTCCTTTTAGTAGTTTCTTGCAAAAACGACTCTACGTTTAGATGGTTTGCCACTATAAATACAAATTCCATCTTCCTCAGGTGCATTTATAGGAATACAACGTATGGTAGCCTTAGTTTCTTCTTTTATTTTCTCTTCCGTTTCTGGCGTTCCGTCCCAATGGCACATAAGAAAACCACCTTTTTCTATCTCTTGTTTGAACTCTTCCCATGTATCTACATTGCGAGTCTTACTTTGACGCAAATCACTTGCTTTCTTTAATAGATTTGTTTGTATATCTTTTAAAAGCGATTCACACTTTGCTACTATCTCGTCCTTATGTATTATTTCTTTTTCGCAAATATCACGGCGGAAAATCTCTACCTTGTTTTCTTTTAAATCTCTTGCTCCTAATGTTATACGAACAGGCACACCTTTAAATTCATATTCGTTGAATTTCCAGCCCGGTTTCGTTTTCTCATCGTCATCGTATTTAACAGACACGCCCTTTTGGTTTAAAGAACTAATAACATTGTTGGCAATCTCATCTATCTGTTGTTTTTCTTCCTCTGTTTTGTAGATTGGAACAATGACAACTTGTATTGGTGCAAGATAAGGAGGTAACACTAATCCATTATCATCTGAATGAGTCATTATCAACGCTCCCATCAAACGAGTAGAAACTCCCCAAGAGGTTGCCCAAACATATTCTAATTGATTTTCTTTTGACAAAAACTTAACATCAAATGCTTTTGCAAAGTTTTGTCCTAAGAAATGCGAGGTTCCTGCCTGTAAAGCCTTACCATCTTGCATCATTGCCTCAATACAATAGGTCTCAACTGCACCTGCAAAACGTTCATTAGCAGATTTGATTCCACGAACAACCGGCATAGCCATATATTTCTCTGCAAAGTCGGCATAAACATTCATCATCTTCAACGCTTCTGCCTCTGCCTCTTCTTTGGTTGCGTGTGCTGTGTGTCCTTCTTGCCATAGAAACTCTGCAGTACGCAAAAACATACGCGTTCTCATCTCCCAACGCACCACGTTTGCCCATTGATTGCACAAAATAGGCAAATCTCTATACGATTTTATCCATTTGCGGTATGTATCCCATATTATAGTTTCAGAAGTAGGACGGACAATCAACGCTTCTTCCAATTCGGCACTTGGGTCAGGAATTAAACCTTTACCATCAGGACTTTTTGTCAAACGATGATGAGTTACAACGGCACATTCCTTAGCAAAACCTTCCACATGTTCGGCTTCCTTTTCAAAAAAAGACTTAGGAATAAACAAAGGAAAGTAAGCGTTTTGATGTCCTGTTTGTTTAAACATTTCATCTAAAGAATGTTGCATTTTTTCCCAAATTGCATAGCCATAAGGTTTGATAACCATACAACCGCGTACTGAAGAATTTTCAGCTAAATCTGCTCTAACAACAAGTTCATTATACCATTCTGAATAATTTTCTTGCCTTGTTACAAAATCTTTTGCCATTATATTATCGTGTTTGGTACAGTTTTTGTTAATAATTTTGTTAATAAAACGTTTTTCATTGGAAAAATCCCTGAAAATGCGTTGCAAAGTTATAAAATTTTGAATGATTTTAAAGAAATTTAAGGAGGTTATTTTATGAAAAGATTAAAATTTAGGAGTTTAGCAATAAGTTTAATGTTTGTTGCAAGTGTATTTGTCTTCAACTCTTGTGGGGTTGAGAGTTCGTTGGTTGGTTATGATGATATATATGCTGACGATGAACAAATTGCTTTTGAGGAACAGAACTATTTACGTAGCCAAGACTATGAGGTATATCAAGACAAGCGTTATACTCATCAACCACAGCAGTATAGAGAACAAATAAATACAGATGTGTATCAGGACACCGTTATAAGCGAAAATTTCGATATGGACGATTATTATGACTATGCTTATACTGCTCGTTTGCATCGTTTCCACGATCCTGCACCTATTTATAGTTATTATGATGACTATTATACTAATTTGTATTGGTACGATAGAGATTATCTATTGTTTGGTACAAGTATTTATTATGGATACCGTTGGTGGTGGCCTTCTTATTCGGTTTATTGGGGTTGGGGCTGGAATCCTTGGCGTTATCATGGTTGGTATGGTAGTTGGTGGGGTTGGCACTATGGCTATTATGACTATGCATGGGGCTGGGGTTGGTATGGAGGACCACATCATCACCATTGGGGACACCATCCTCACTATTATAACTCTCACGACCGCAACTCAGGTTTCTATCGCCCAGAACATGAAGGGGGACGACTTACAAGAGCAAACGCAAGAGGAAACTCTCCTTCTTCTCCTCAAAATTCTACAATGTCAAGAGGGGGTAACAATCAAACATTTGGAGAAAGATATAACCAAAGATATGGTAATAGTGCTATAACACGTGGCAATAGTTCAACGATTACAAGGCAAAGTGCAACGTCATCAAGCAACTCTGTAACAAGAGCAAACAATAGGTTGCAAAAACCAGTATCGCGTTCAACTAATGGTAATATAAATAGAGGAAACTCTTCTATAAATAACAACAACTCAACAGTAAATAGAAATAACTCCAATGTAAATCGCTCAAATAATACAGTCAATAGAAATAGTAATGTTAATCAATCTACACGAAACCGTACTTATATACCTCCTGCTCAACGTCAGCAAAGAAGTTCTACAACATATAGAAGCACTCCGTCAAATCGTAGTAGCAATGTGAATAGAAGTTCTAATATGAATACCTCCCGTTCAAAAAGTGTATCTTCTTCTCGTAGTTCCTCTTCTTCAAGGAGTTCTTCTATATCTTCTGGTTCTCGCTCTTCCTCTTCTGGTAGTAGAGGTGGTAGTTCTTCGCGTAGTGGTGGAGGAAGAAGATAGATGTAATAGATTGTTTATACAATAAAATAGGCATTTGAAAGTTATATAATTAAATAAGTATAAGATAAAACGTTAAATAAAATGAAAAAGATATTAGTTTTAGCATTAGGAGTAGTAACTTACTTCGGTTTAAAGGCACAAAGCGAAACATTTCCTTTATATTACAGTCAATATGGTATGAATGGAACGGCAGCCTACATAGGAAAAGCCGGTGCTATTGGTGCATTAGGTGGTGATATTATGTCCTCGCACTACAATCCTGCAGGTTTGGGACTTTATCGTTCAAGCGAAATTACGTTCTCCTTAGGATTGGATGCCGTGTCTTCAAAAACAACTTGGAATGGATTGAAAGCAACGGATTCTCACCCAACTTTCAATTATGGTAACTTGGGAATGGTGTTTGATTTCAACAATGGTAGCAAAAGTTCGTTTCGTCATGTTCAACTTTCTTTTGGTATCAATCGTTTAATGAATTTTAATAACCGTACAAAGACTTTCCGCGATAATCTTTCCTCATCTTTTGTTTGGGATAATGTAGAGCAACGTTTATTGGACGCTTATGGAAGCAATGTTGATGGTCTTTTGAAAGATGATTGGTATCTATCAGGTGTTATTGATTATGACACTACTAAGAATGAGATATCTTCTTTGTATGATGCTGGAACATTTCGTCAGATTCGTACAATTAGAGAAAGCGGATATTTGAATGAATTTTCTATGTCATTAAGTACAAATTACGAAAATTGGTTATATTTGGGTGCGACATTGGGTATTCCGTTTGGAGATTATACTTGCAGAAATACTTTCTATGAAGAAAATACAGCTGCGACATCCGAGCCTGTTCGTAGTTACACCTATACTCAAGAGCAAAGACTTTCGGCATCAGGTGTCAATATAAAAATAGGTGCTATCGCTCGTCCTGTTGAATGGTTGAGATTAGGTTTGGCTATTCATACACCTACTTGGTATAGTGTAGATGACGACTATTATCAAAACATAACAGAGCGTTGGTCTTCAGGAGGTTGGTTCAATACTTTCTCGTACAGTATGCAAAGTCCTTGGAGATTTATGGGTAGTGTTGCTCTTGTTTTGGGAAAGGCGAAAGACAAAGTTCAAGGAACTATAAGTATGGATTACGAATATGCAAATTATAGTGGTATGTCTTTGACTTTGGACAATGATATTGCTACAGAAATGCGACTTAACAATAATATAGACGATGTTTTTGGTGGAGCAAGTACTATACGTTTGGGAGGTGAAATCAAAAGCGGAAAACTTAGAGGTCGTTTAGGATATGCTTCTATTGGAAATCCGTACGAGAGCAAAAATATCAACAATGCAGGCTGGAATTACATAACTTGCGGAGTAGGTTACAAAGGCAAGATATTTAGTTTTGATTTAGGCTATGCTTATGGTACTTGTTCGGACAATAAATACTATTCTTATGATATATATGATTTAAATGACTATACTTGGTATGCAGATAACAATCCTGCAAAGATAGATACCAAAAAACATTTGATACAAGCAACGTTAGGAATAAGATTCTAAAAAGTTATAAATAACAAAAGACAAGTCCGTTTGATTTAATATTTCATTCGGACTTGTTTATTGTTAATTTTTAATGAACTTTTTTGTATCAAACATTCAAAAAAATATTTAAATATATTACCTTTGCCAATCATTTAAAGGGGGAAGTTATGAAGAAATTGATATGTATATTTTTTATAGTAATAAGTTTGTCGGGGTTTTCGCAACAAAGACTTTTGACAAAAAGAATAATTTACACAGTAGAGTTTGTAGAAAGTGAAATTCAATCCTCAGCACAAAAAGATAGTATCGTATATAACTATATTGTAAATAAAAGGTTCTTTTGGGAGGCTATGGACGAGTTGATTTCTAAACTGAAAAACAAGAAACTATATTTGACTTCTTTTAGAGGAGATACTATTCAATGGGATACTGTTTTTTATGATTTGACAAAACAACTTAATATTTTAGATTCCAAAAAATATTCTAAAAAAGATGTAGAAAAAACATTGGAAAACGAGATACGTGCTATTAAGTTTATGGAAGAATGGACTTATGACCCAAACACTATGCTGGTTACTAAGAAAATAAATGCCTATTGTCCTATTGTAAAAAGGGATACCATATCTTTGATAGGTGATGAGTTGAAAGGAGCAAATGCTTTTGTGTTTGAATTAGGTTGGATTAGACAAAAAGAGGCTAAACCTTCAGAAAATGCCCTTTTACTAACAAGAAATATTCAATATACTATGCCAATTTACAATCCTAAGCCATATTCGTGGTGGGATAGTAATTTAGAGGCAGAATATTCCGTACCTTTTTTTGATATGCTATTTGATAAAACAGAAAAAAGTCATATAGAATGTTGGGAATCGCCCGATGCTGTTCAGCCATTATTGAAAAACGAAATTGAAAAACGAAAAAAACATTCTGTAAGTACTACCATTGTACGAGAAGTTGGAGATGATGATATTATCCAATCGGATACTTCCATTACTATGAGTTATACTGCTGACGATATAGACCATTTACGATTTGGGGAGGAGATACTATTTGACAAAGGGAACTTAACATTTTATAAAAATGTCAATTACTTTGCTCCGACGGTGAGAATCTTTTTGGCAGGTGGCGAATTTATTGGATTTTATCCTATATATTATATAAGAAAAAGATAAGTTATGAAACAGCTATTTGCATTTATTTTTGTATTATCCATAAGTAACGTTTTGTTGTCTCAAAGGGTAGATTATAGTATTGAATATGAAACGCATAAAGTGGAAGTGTTTAATCCAGAATGGGAGGTATATCAAACGCTTAATCCTCGAAAATTCGAACATATCACGGGATATTTTAGAGAAGAATTAGCAAAGATAATTATTGACGGAGTGAGAAATAAAAGAGTCAAAATATACGATAATAGAAAAAGAGAAATAAATTTTGATACATTGACTAACAAAATTATTGCTTTTGAAAAAAAACGTGGCATTACATTAAACAAAAACAATGTATGGGATTACATAATTCCTTATATATCTGCATATGATTTTGAGGAGGCTGTTACATACAACTACAAGACATTGGCGATTGAAAAGAAAGTTATTTCATATCAACCCTATATTGTACATTATAAATCTTTTGATGAGAACAATTTAGATACTATTCAATTCCCATTATTCCGTATTTTCCCAAAAGATACTTTACAAGATAATCCGAAGCACCTAATAGATAGAAGTATTTTTGCAATATCTGACACGGTATTGAGCGTTGCAGAATTGAAATACCCAGTAAAGATGCCATTTACTTCTGCAATATTTGACCAAGTGCAAAACAAAAAGATTCCATTGTTACATTCCGATGGTTCAGAGTTCGCTTCGCCTAAAGAGATTGATGATCTGTTTATTATAAAAAGCACAGCGTCTATTTATAATGAAGAAAAAGAAACGGATAGTTTGATAACCGTTTATACAGACCTGGTTCCTGAGGACATAGAAGCCATAAGAGTAGCAGAAAATTGGGCAATAAAAAAACATAACTTAGAGATAATGAAATCTGTTAAGTATTTTTTGCCATTATATCCTTATGACGAAAAAACTTATATACAATTAGGGGTAAGAATTAGTAACCATAAAGCAAAAGAATATTAAGGCAATGGACAGGGATAAACTTTCGATGGAGCAGTTAGGCAGAATATCGGTGGAGGAATACAAAAGAAAAGAGAAAACTCCTATAGTATTAGTTTTAGATAACATAAGAAGTATGTCAAATATAGGTTCCATATTTCGTAGTGCAGATGCGTTTTGCTTAGAAAAGATATATTTGTGTGGGATTACGGCAACGCCTCCTCATAGAGAGATAAACAAAACGGCGTTAGGTGCAACCGATAGTGTAGATTGGCAATATATGGAATCAACTTTTGAATGCGTGAAAACATTAAAATCAAAAGGATATACCATTTACTCACTTGAACAAACTAAAAATTCTATTATGCTAAACGATTTCAAAGTGTCTTCTATTCCAATGGCAATTGTGGTAGGTAATGAAGTAGAAGGGGTAGAGCAGCAGGTGATAGATTTTTGCGATGATGTGATAGAAATTCCACAATTTGGCACAAAACATTCTTTAAATGTGAGCGTATCTTGTGCAGTAGTTGTTTGGGAAATCGTAAAGCAGTTAAAATTTCAGTAATCACAAGAAAAAATCAATTATTTTCGCTAATTAGTAAATTTTTTCTTGTGATTATAATATTCTGTAATACAAGGGATAATGCAAGGTAAGAAACTTTGTTAATAAAATCCGTTCTATTTGTCTTGAAACAACATCTCTTTATGATAGTTGTCCCTTTTTTATCAGCAAAACATATAAAAACAGTACCTACTTCTGTATTTGTGCCGTCAGAATCGGGACCCGCTAAACCGGTTGTGGATATGGCGTAATCGGTATCATATAATTTTAAAACCCCTTGTGCCATCTGTTTTGCTGTTTGCTCACTTACTGCACCATATTGTTGTAATGTTTGGTTGCTTACATTAAGAACTCTATTTTTTATCTCATTGCAATAAGCCACAACTCCACCTTTGAAAAAAGAAGACACACCTGCTATTTCTGTTATACGATGGGCAATATTTCCTCCCGTACAACTCTCAGCCACAGCAATAGTTTGCTTATTTTGTTTCAGTATCTCGCCTATTGTATTTATAATTGAGTTTTCTGTTTGCATAGTAAAGTTTTAGCTTTGCACCAATTTCTTTGCAAAGATACGATTTTTAAATTTTATAATATGTATCCAACGGCAAAAAATTAGTTTGCTTATGAGTAAATTATCTAATTCTCAGTATAGATAGCATTTTTGACTTAGTGGCTTTTGAAAAATAATTTTTAAAAATTGTAACCAATATATATTTTTTACGTAAAATTGGGATAAATAGTAAAAAAAAGTAAAAATTTGGTAATATTTGGAAATTTTATAGTAAATTTGCAACTCATTAGCAGAGATTAAGGAAAATTAAAGGAATGTCGTTGTTAGTTGGTGTAGAATATTGTAAGACAGATGCACAAGGTAGATTCAAAATGCCTGCAGCCATCAAGAAGCAATTAGATATTGTTTCTGACACTCGCTATTTTGTTCGTAAGAGCATATACAACGATTGTTTGGAAGTCTTTACTTATGATGCTTTTCAAAGAGAAGTTTCCTTTTTGAATACGAATTTAAATTTGTATGATCCTGATTCAAAGAAACTTTATAGACGTTTCATAGAGGGAAATATGTTGGAAATGGATTCTTTTGAACGTTTGTTAATTCCGGAAGCGATGCGACAGTCGGCACATATAACAAAAGAAATAGTAATCATAGGTTCAGGTAATTTTCTTGAAATATGGGCTGCTGAAACTTATAAAAAACTTGAAGATGATAAGTTTGATTATAAACAAGTTGCAAAGAATTTACTATTAAATGTCAATGCCAAGCAATCAAATTAGTACATATCATATTCCGGTATTACTTAATGAATGCCTTGAGGGATTGAATATAAATCCTTGTGGTATTTATGTTGATTTAACCTTTGGTGGTGGCGGTCATTCACGTGCCATATTAGATAGATTGAATGACAATGGACAACTTTTTGCCTTTGATAAAGATAAAGATGCAATAAATAACGCTATTGATGATGATAGGTTTTGTCTTATCAATGACGATTATTCCAATATGACAAACCAACTTCGTTTATATAGAATTACAAGAGTAGATGGCATACTTGCTGATTTGGGAATCTCTTCTCATCAAATAGATACAGCTGACAGGGGCTTTACTTTTCGTCAAGACTCTCCGCTTGACTTACGTATGAATACGGACATCACATTTACTGCTGCAGATATAGTCAATGGTTACCCGGAAGAGCATATAACAAAAATTCTGTTTTCTTATGCAGAGATTCCTAACGCAAAGCAAGTTGCAAGAATGATATGTAGAAATCGTGAGCAGGAGTATATTTCCACGACTGAGCAATTATGCAAAATTTTAAAACCACTTACTAAACCTAACGTAGAGAATAAGTTTTTTGCAAAGATATTTCAAGCGTTGAGAATAGAGGTTAATGACGAACTTACTTCATTGGATAATATGCTTAACCAATGTGCCGAGATTTTAAAGCCACAAGGTCGTCTGGTTGTTATATCTTATCATTCGTTGGAGGACAAAAAAGTTAAGGAAGTTATGCGTTGTGGAAATACTAACGGAAAAGTAGAAAAGGATTTTTATGGAAATATCAATACTCCTTACAATATAGTTACTCGCAAACCTATAACGCCAACAGAAGAAGAGGTATTAAGAAATTCACGTGCGAGGAGTGCAAAATTGAGAATAGCAGAAAAGAAAGAATAGTAGTTATGGGAGTGGTAAGAAAAATATTGAACGGAACTTTTTTGCAGAAGATAACATTGAGCAATCTTTTGTTTATGGGTTTTTGTGTATTGTTGCTAATGGTATATATTTCTTTACGTTATACGTGCAATGCTACTATAAGGAAAATAAATACTATTGACAAAGAAATAACTATTTTAAAAGCTAAAAGTTTAGAAACAAAAACAATATATCAAAATACTATATCTATGCATAATTTAGACAACAAACTAAAAGAAAGAGGCATTGGTATAAGTAAAGAACCAGTAAAAGATATAATAATTATAGAATAGATATATGGCAGGATTTGACAAAAATATTAAAGTTATAGTGCCTTTGTTATATTGGCTGTTTTTGGCGGTCTTTATAATGATTTTTGTCAAAGCATTAATATTGAAAACAAGTGATAGAGAGATATTTGTCCGTATAAATGACGGAAGAATGGTGCAAATGCATTCTTATTATGCACCTATTGGCGATATTTATTCTTATGATAATATTAGTGGAGAGTTGTTGTTGTTGGCATCCAATGAGATAAGATATGATATTTACTTGGATCTGGGGGTAGGGAATATCAATGCAATTGGAGAACAACCTAAGAAAGATTGGGTAATTTCTCAAAAACTTTGGACCAGCAAATTGGATAGTCTTTGTTTGTTACTTGCCGATAGGTTTAAATCAAAAAATAAAAAACAATGGAAAGATTATCTTGTATCTAATAGGAATAAACAAAATCGTGGGACTCTTATTTCCAAAATGGCTACACAGGGCGATTTAGATACGTTAAGACATTTCAAAATGACTCGTAATGCCGTTGCATCAGATTTGAAATACAAGCGAGTGTATCCATATGGTGATTTGGCAAGACGCACAATAGGTATAGAATATATAGATAACGGTATAGAAAAACGTAATGGCATAGAGGGTTATTATGAATCTGTATTAAAAGGCAAGCGAGGTAAAAGATTAGAAAGGAATATTGTTCCGGGAGTTTGGGTGCCTGTTGATGACACAATAGATATTAAGCCGAAACATGGGCAAGATATTATTACAACAATAGACATTCCGTTGCAAGAGTTAGCAGAAACTGCCTTAAGAAAGTGTTTGGATAGTAACGATGCTAAAGAAGGCTGCGTTATTTTGATGGAAACAAGAACAGGACATATTAAAGCGTTGGCATCTTTTTCTCGTTTAAACGACAGTACTTATTATGAAAATAAAAATATTGCAGTTGGGTCACAGTATGAGCCTGGGAGTACATTCAAAACCGTAACGGCTATGTGTCTTTTGGATAAAGGATTTGTGGATACCTCAGATATTGTCCCTACCGGCATGAAAGAATTTCCTAACGCAACAAAACCTATTTACGATGTCAATAAAAAGGGGAGGGATAAAGACGTTTCATTTGCACGAGCAATGGAAATATCTTCCAATGTAGGTATTAGTTCCCTAGTTTATGAACATTACGGACATAATATTAACTCAAGAGAGCAGTTTGCAAAAGATTTACAAAAATATTTCTTGTATAAAACATTGAATTGCGACATTGCAGTCCATGAACCTTTACCAATAATAAGGTCTTCTCGTTATACAGACGATTTATTACGTATGTCTTTTGGGTATGCAACCTCAATGACTCCGCTACAACTATTAACATTTTATAATGGAATAGCAAACGATGGAGTAGTTGTCAAACCAATGTTTGTTCGTAGTGTCATGCAAGATGGAGTTATTATAAAAGATTTTACGGCAGACACCTTAAACAAGCAAATGTGCAAACCCGAAACATTAAAACTTATTCAAGACATGTTAAGACGAGTAGTACTTTATGGTACAGGGCGAAGGCTGAAATCGGCTTCATACGGTATTGCAGGAAAAAGCGGAACGGCAGAGGTGAATTATTCAAAAGGTAATGTAGATAGCAAATATAGAATGCACAGAGCATCTTTTGCTGGGTATTTTCCTGCAGACAAACCACAATATTCTTGCATTGTCGTAATATCTGAGCCTCAAAAAGCCTTAACTCACGGAGGAGATTTGGCTGCACCTGTTTTTAGAGAAATAAGCGACAGAGTTATGGGCGTAAATTCTAATATGCAAAGTGTTTCAAATAAAGGAATTCAAACGATAAATAAAGGTAATGATGTCATAAGCTATAACGCAGGAGTCAATAATCAAAACAAGATATTAGATACAAGTATTGTCCCAGATGTGAGGGGTTGGAGTTTAGCAGATGCTGTTTATTGTTTAGAAAAATTAGGAATGAAAGTAGCATTTGAAGGATATGGAAGTGTGAAAACTCAGAGTGTAGCACCTAGAACCAAGATAGAGAAGGGCAAACTAATAAAACTAACGCTAAAACACAAATAGAAGATGAAAACTTTACAAGATATATTATATAATATAAATTACAAGATAGAGGATAATATCTATAGTAATGGGGATTTATCTTTGTTTAACACATTGTATATTGAAGGTATTGCGTTTGATAGTAGAAGGGTAAAAGAAAATTATGTGTTTGTAGCAGAGAAAGGGGAAGTTACGGATGGGCATCTATATATTGATAAGGCAATAAGCAATGGGGCCAAAGTTATTGTGTATGATAACAATGAGTTTTCCCCTAAAAATAATTCTATATTATATATTAAAGTACAATCTTCATCATTGGCGTTAGCTCAGATAGCAAAGAATTTTTACGATAATCCTTCTTCAAAACTAAAACTTGTTGGCGTAACTGGAACTAATGGAAAAACGACAACGGTAACACTTTTGTATGAGTTATTTACACGCCTTGGTTACAAATGTGGCAAGATTTCGACAGTAGAAAATATAATTGTAGAGAAAATACTGTCAACCGAGAGGACAACACCTGACAGTATAACATTGAATGAACTTTTGTATGAAATGGTTTTGCAAGGGTGTGAATATGTTTTTATGGAAGTTTCCTCGCATTCAGTAGTTCAGAATCGTATTGCACAATTGGAGTTTGCAGGTGCGGTATTTTCAAATATAACTCTTGACCATTTGGATTACCATAAAACATTTGCTGCCTACATTAAAGCAAAGAAGAAATTTTTTGATGCTTTACCAAAAACGGCTTTTGCATTGACTAACATTGATGACAAAAATGGCGAGGTGATGTTACAAAATACCAAAGCAAAACGTTATATGTATTCTTTGGAAAGTGCAAAAGCAGACTTTAAAGCGAAGATTTTGGAGTCATCCTTTGATGGGTTAGATTTAATAATAGACAATAAAGAGGTGTTTGTGTCAATTGTAGGACGTTTCAATGCTTATAATTTATTGGCAGTTTATTCTGTTGCGGTATTATTAGATGCAGATAAGATGGAAGTATTGAAAAATATCTCCATACTAAAAGC
>ONOZ01000236.1 GCA_900319595.1 uncultured Bacteroidales bacterium
CAGGAGGTCTTAGTCTTGGAGCAGAAATGGCAGGAATTAAGGTTAGATACGCGATAGAAAAAGATTCAAGCGCTGCTAAGACCTTTATTCTAAACCATAAAAAAGCAAAAGTTATTCAGGAAGATATACAAGACGTAAATCCCTGTTTGTTAAAATCCGAAAAGGATTCAATTTTTATAATCATGGGTGGCCCCCCCTGCCAAGGGTTTTCCCTATCCAATACAAGACACCGAAATATGGAAAATAAGAACAACTTTCTCTTCTTAGAGTTTGTTAGGTTTGTAAAGGAAATAAATCCAGAGTGGTTTGTATTGGAAAACGTTTGGGGTATAACTAACATTGAAGAGGGGAAGACACAAAAAATGATAGAAGCATGTTTTGAGGCATTAGGCTATAAAGTAAAATCAGAAATCCTATGGGCATCAGATTTCGGAGTTCCTCAAAAAAGAAATCGATTCTTTATGGTAGGAAATCGATTAGGAATAGAGTTTATCTTTCCTAAAAAACGTTCAAAACAAATAACTGTAGCAGAAGCTATTACAGACTTACCTTCTCTCAATAATGGAGATATGATAGATGCTCTCCCATATAGCATTGATTTTGAACATGCGAGTAAATACGCTCAAAAAATGCGTGCTGGTTCTGATGTCTCAAGACAAAACTATGTATCACGAAATAACGAACTCGTTATCAAACGGTACACACATATTAAACAGGGAGAAAATTGGCGGGCTATTCCCGATGAGCTAATGACAAATTACGCAGACAAGGGACGTTGCCATAGTGGTATTTATAAAAGATTAGTTGCGAATAAACCATCAGTAGTTATTTCTAACTATCGCAAGAGTATGCTTATACATCCTTATGAGCATAGAGGAATCTCCGTAAGAGAAGCTGCTCGCTTACAAAGTTTCCCTGATTCTTTCATTTTTGAAGGTCCAATTTCCCATATTCAACAACAGATAGGAAATGCAGTACCCCCGCTTTTAGCTAAAGCTGTATTTCAACAAATTATAAAATTAACGAAAATGTATGAGCAAAGATAGATTGCACATTCCTAAAGCATCTACACTGATGTCTTCCTTACGCTCAATGGGCTATTCCTTTGAGTCGGCAGTTGCTGATGTCATAGATAATAGTATAAGCGCATATGCAAAAAATATACACATACTGTTTCCTTCAAATCCTCTTGAAAAACTTGCCGTAGGTATTTTGGATGATGGTATCGGTATGACAAGTGAAGGCCTCCTTGAAGCAATGCGTTATGGGAGTCTTTCTGCCGAAGATTCAAGAGCCGAAGAAGATTTAGGTAGGTTTGGGATGGGACTAAAATCCGCATCTCTTTCTCAGTGTGCAAAGCTTACTGTCGTTAGTCGAAATAGTGGCAATATAAACGCCTATCGATGGGATTTTAAGCATATCTTGGAGTTGGGTGATTGGCTTTTGCAAGAACTTGACAACTCTGAAATAAAGGAGCTACCTTACATAGAAAAACTTAATAATCAAATTGAGGGAACTCTTGTAATTTGGGAAGATTTTGATGTTATATCAAAAACGAGTGGCGGAAACGTTTACCAAACTCTTATGGATCTACGTGTTCCTTTAGAATCATATGTAGCGCTTATTTTTCATCGTTTTCTTAAGGGTGTCGGAAATTCACGATTGCGCATGTTCTTAAACGAAGCCGAAATACAGCCATTGGATCCTTTTTTGGAACAACATCCAAAGACAACAACAAAAAAAGAAATAACACTTGAAATAAAAGATAGTGAGGGTATAGAAAGACATATCCATATAAAACCTTTTGTCTTACCCTTTGCGACAGCCTTAAAAGAAGAAGATAAAAGATTAGTTGGTGGAATTGAAAACCTACGTTCTAAACAAGGTTTCTATGTTTATCGCAATAAACGCCTGATTATTTGGGGTACTTGGTTTGGAATGAAGCAACGTGCTGAATTAACAAAAAACGCTCGTGTTCGTGTTGATATTCCTAATACATTAGACGATGTGTGGTCTATTGATATTAAGAAACAGCATGCTGCTATTCCGAAACAGATATTGCGTCGTTTAAGAACTGCCGTTGAGGACGCTTTGGACTTCTCTGTTCGCCAGCAAACATATCGAGGTAGGACAAAAAAAGTAAATGAAAACTTTGATTACATCTGGGATAGAAAAGAAGGACGCGATGGAACTTTTTTCTATCAAATAAACCGTGATAGTCAATTCTTTAAATTTATTCGTGAGAAACTAAGCGACGAAGATTACAATTACGTAGATTTGTTACTTACAGAGATAGAGAAGAATCTTCCTATCCAACAAATGTACATAGATAAGAGTAATGAAGCTATAGCTCCATTAGACAAAACTGAGAATCGATTTAATGAAGTATTCCAGACTGCTATAACAATGATTTCAGCTGCAAGAAAGATTAGAAATGATAGTCTAAAAGAAATCATTACAGACCTAATGTGTTGGGAACCATTTTGTCATTATCCAAGTCTAAAGGATAAACTAATTCAAAATTACTCTATTTATGATTGATCAGAGTTCATACATACTTTTAGCTCAAACTACCAAAAATTTGATTGACATTCAGATAAGCCAAGGTGTTGAGTTAAAATTGGAGAATTTAGGAACTTATATCAAGCAAGCTTCTAAATTCATGCATATAGTATGCGATGAAGAAACCCATAAACAACTCTTCATAGACATGGAGTATGAATATAAGATAATCCACCCTAAAGGACAGGCTATATTCAATGATTATGATGAAAGTCGTGATTGGTACTCTAAGATGGAAGTTAAAAATCCCATCTTTTGGCAAAGATATAAGAATTATCTTATCAGCCATACTTCTATTAGCCGTACTAGTATCAATCGTTTGGATGATGACACACTTCCCGACATAATGAATTGCCTGGGAAACCCTAACGACAAATTAGACACACCCCGTTTTAGACGCGGTCTTATTATTGGAGATGTGCAGTCAGGAAAGACAGCTACATATACGGGTCTGATTTGTAAAGCCGCTGATGCTGGTTACAAAGTAGTCATTCTTCTTACTGGTGTTACTGAAAACTTAAGAAAGCAAACACAAGAGCGAATAGACGAGGGTATAATCGGTTTAACATATAGAAGAGAAGGAAAGAATGAAAGGCATTATCGTGTTGGTGTAGGCTTAGATAATAAACCGATAAAAGCAACTTCTGTAACATCTACACTTAATGATTTTGTTGGTAATTGCCACAAGATTACTTTCTCGTTGACAAACAACTCTTTAGTTTTGTTCGTTGTAAAGAAAAATGTGTCAGTTTTACAACGCCTTTTTAATTGGCTCAAAGATCAAAATATAGACCCAATAAAAGGATATGTAGACGTACCAATGTTGCTTATAGATGATGAGGCAGACAACGCTTCTGTGAATACACGAAAAGACGAAACGGATCCAACCAAAACAAATAAGTTAATTCGTCTTATCTGTAATCTGTTTGTAAACTCAACTTATGTCGGTTTTACAGCAACACCTTTTGCTAATGTATTCATAGACCCCGACTCTGTTGATGCTATGCAACATGCAGATTTATTCCCAGAGCATTTTATTTATGCCTTGGAAGCTCCTAGTAACTATGTCGGTGCTGAAAAAATTTTCTATCCAGAGGGACAATTCTTCCATAATCTACGATATATCACAGATATTATTGAACCAGATTATGCTTCTGAAGAATATAAAGAACTTGTAGAATATTTCCCCGAGGAATTGAACGCAGGACCATTTTATTATAAGCATAAAAAAGAATGGAACGGGGAGCTTCCTGCTTCACTAAGAGAGGCCATATTATGTTTCTGCTTAGCAAATGTCGTCCGAGATGCACGAGGGCAAGGCAATGCTCCTCGTAGTATGCTGGTAAATATGTCGCGATTTATCCACGTTCAGAAGGTTATTACTGAACAAGTAGAAAGATGGTTTGAAGATATTTATAACGAAATTCGCGTCAATTTTAGCGATAATTCTGTAAAGAATGTAGACAATCCTTTGTTCAAAGAACTGTACGTCTTATGGATAAGGCATTTTGGTATTGTTCAAGATATTTCGTTTGACCGAATTTCTCAGAAACAAATGCTTCTAAGTGCTCTTGAAAAGATAAATGTGATAATGGTTAATGGCTCAAGGCAAAGTTCGACTTTAAATTATAAGGAGAACCCATCGTTGAGGGTAATTGCTATAGGTGGGCTTTCTCTTTCTCGTGGTCTTACCTTAGAGGGATTAATGGTTAGCTATTTCTATCGTAATACTTCAACTTTCGATGTTTTGATGCAAATGGGAAGGTGGTTCGGTTATAGATATGGTTACGAAGACATCTTCCAGGTTTGGACGAGCCATACAAGTGCTATGTGGTATGCAGAAGTCTCAAGAGCATCTGCGGAACTGAAGAGTGATATACGCGAAATGTTTGACCAGAGGTTAACCCCTAAGGATTTCGGTATAAAAGTTCGTGATAATTGCGATGAGTTACAAATAACCGCATCTAACAAAATGCGTTCAGCTGTTAGTAAAGATATGATGTATACATTCTATGGAAATATATATGATACGCCTTACATCGCATCTAACATTGAGCACAATAAAATAAATACTTCACGTGTCCGTGAATTGGTTTCATATTTGTTTTCCCATAATTACGCCTTTAAATACACGGATTACAAAAAAGTAAACAAAGATATTAATGATGTTACAGATGGAAGTTCTCGATATTTTGCTGATGTTCCGAAGTCTATCATTATTGACTTTCTTCGTGATATCAAGTATTCAATGGCCAATCCACGTTTTGATGCCAAGAATATCATAAACTTTTTAGAGGATGAAACAACTGAAGGACATGACCTTTGGGATGTTGTATTCGAAAGTGGTAAGTCTGAGGAACACTATGATATAGAAGGACTCCAAAACATAAGATGCATGGTTCGTTCGATTTGTAGCACTAATCGAAATGTCATACAATTAAGTACCAGAAGAAGAGTTCTTACTGGTAGTATGGAAGGCAAATTTGCTCTAACAGAGGCTGATATAAATACAGCAGAGAATAAACAACGTCGAGAATGGGAAAGAAAAGGAGAAAATAGTAAAGGTAGAAGTATTCCCGTAAAAGCCTACTTCAAGTTTCTCCCAAAGCGTAAACCTATATTGGTTATTATGTTCATTAAACCACAAAAACCTACTGGAGAAGAAGACAAAATGCTTACCTCTTTCCGCAATTTACTTAAAGATAATTGTATCGTGGCATTTGCAGTTGGCTCTCCGGGTATTAAGGATGAGGGTAAAGCTGTAAAATACCAAGTTAATAAAATTTTCCAACAACTCAACATGGAGGGTGAAGAACCCGAGGAAGAAGATGAAGAGTAATAAGATTTACCAGACATTTTCCGAGAATTTTCCAAGCAATCATTTTATTCGCGTTGGTAATAACCGGAACTTAAGTTTATACATCGGTCGTGATGAAAATGCCCGATACTCTTTTGATTTTCGTGGCAATTTTCGTCCAGTTAAAATAATGAGTTCAGATGTAATCTATGTCGAGCAATTTGAATCACTATCAAATAAAACTCTCCGCTTTTCTTTAGAAAACGCGGAATTACTTGAATATTTCTGCACTTTTTGTCATGACCTCTTAGATTCGGTACAAGTTATAACAGACGATGATTCTGCTTATAAGACCTTGCGATCTCGGTATTACTCTTGGCGTCAACTCTTTCGTCCAGATAATGCCCGCTTGAGTGAGTCTGAAGTGATGGGTCTAATTGGAGAATTGCTATTTCTAAAAAACCAAATGATACCCAAATATGGTATTGATGTTGCTTTAGAAAGTTGGATGGGACCTGAAAAGACTCATAAAGATTTTTCTGTAGGCAATGATTGGTTTGAAATAAAGACAATAAGCTTCGGAAAAGAAACTGTTCGGATTTCATCAATAGAGCAATTAGATAGTGAAATAGATGGGCAACTATTTATCTATGAATTAGAAAAGATGAGCCCTAATTTTGATGGTATAAAATTAGGAACGCTTGCTAAATCTATTATTGAACTCTTGGAAACATCCTCTCAGAGAGAAAGTTTTATGGCTAAACTGGAATTATATGGTTTTGATTTTTCAAAAGAGTATGATTCTTTTGCCTATTCGCTTAATAATTCAAGTCAATATAAT
Organism: uncultured Bacteroidales bacterium; assembly: GCA_900319595.1. Classification (GTDB taxonomy): domain Bacteria; phylum Bacteroidota; class Bacteroidia; order Bacteroidales; family P3; genus Scybalousia_A. Next base: position 6,201 of record ONOZ01000236.1, read on the forward strand.
GTTATACAAGACGAATTTCCGCGTCTGCAACGTTCTTTTTTGCCAGTTGCTATTACACGTGTTCAATACGAAATCTCTCTCTCTGAAATAGAATCATTTAAAGTACTCTAACACTATGGACATTGAAGAATATCGTAAACAATTTATTGACGAGATTCGTCAAAATGCCGAACTTGAAGGAACCGATCCTGAAAGTATCTTTATTGAAAAGACGCTCAATAGTCTTGAAGAAATAGGTCAGCTTAATGATCCTATTCCTATGTCAGTAGAGATAAGGAATAATAGACGACAATTACTTTCTTTTGATGGGTATGCATATGATGAAGCTGATAGTGCGTTAGTTCTTATTTCTAGCGATTTTATAAATCAAAAAGACGAAACACCTAATTTAACCAATACTCGAATAGAAGAATTAGTCGCACGTATGCAACGATTTATTTCAGAGTCCGTTAATGGCAATATTAGTAATTTTTGTGATGATTCACACCCTGCTGTTAATATTGCCAATGAGTTTCGTAAAAAAATTGGAAGGGGGTTAATCGGAACGGAAATTTTGAGGTTCAAATTCATAATAATATCCAATGCCACACTTAGTAAGCAGGTAAAAAATATATCCCAGCAAGATTTCCTTGAACGTCCTGTGGACTTAAACGTTTGGACACTTGAGCGTTTTTATCAAACTTTTGTCTCAAATTCTAGTGAGATTATAGAAATTGAAACAAAAGATTTTTCTTGTGATGGTATTCCATGCCTAAAAGCAGATTTAGGAACTCTCAATACTTACGATGCGTACTTAGGTATTGTTCCAGGGCGTTTCTTGGCTGATATATATTTAAGATTTGGCAGCAAACTTCTTCAAGGTAATGTCCGGGCATTTCTTAGTATGCGTGGTAAAGTTAACAAAGGAATAAGAAGTACAATAATCAATAATCCAGAGAATTTCTTTACTTTCAACAATGGCGTAGCTATTGTTGCACGTTCTGTAAAATTTTCTTCTGATGGCTCCAAAATTATCGCCTTTAAGGATTTCCAAATTATCAACGGTGGTCAAACTACTGCTTCGTTAGCAAATGCTATCATAAGAAAGGAGGATAAAAAAGGAATGGACACCTTATTTGTTCCTATGAAATTGACCGTTCTAAATGTAGAAGATGATATGTCAGAAGAGCAGACAGAGCAATATAATGAAATTACGAGAACAATTTCAGAATGTGCTAATAGTCAAAATGCTGTTTCTGCCGCCGATTTCTTTTCTAATCATCCTTTCCATGTAATAATGGAAAAATTATCCCGAAAAGTGATGGCACCTCCTGCCGATGGTAAACCATATCAAACTATATGGTTCTATGAACGTTCCAGAGGTAAATGGGAACAAGAACAGATGAAGATGACTGATGCACAAAGAAGAAGATTTGGTGAAATATATCCAAAGAAACAAGTTATAAAAAAGGAGAGATTAGCAAAATGCTATAATACTATTTTGATGAACCCTAATCAGGTTTGCCAAAGCTCAGCTATAAATTTTAGTCGGTTTGCAAATTTCGTTGAAAAACTTTACGAAGAACATCGTGATGACATAAATGAAGAATTTTTCAAAAAATGTGTATGCTCTGTCATTCTCTTTGACAAAGTTGATATGATGATAGCTAAGTCAAATTGGTATCCTAAAGGTGGCGATAAGGCTCAGATTACTCCTTACACAATTTCTAAACTTTTTTCTCTTTTACCAAAAGATAGAGATATAGATTGGGTTGCAATTTGGCAAAAGCAAGATCTTTATCCTGCTTTAGCTGAAGAGCTCTCACGACTTTCCTATTTTACTTTTAACTTCTTAAACAATAAAGCAGCTGGTGGTCTTGTACGTACAATGTCACGAAACATATCAACATGGCAAGATTATAAAGATACACCTTATACATTAAGTGAGAATTTTATTCATTCTTTGATTTCAATAGAATTGACAAAATCTGCTGAACAAGCTGCTCGCCGAGAACATAAGTTTAACTCCAAAATAGATGCTTCGGTGGAAATATTTAACCTCGGTGCAGATTATTGGATGAACATATATAATGCACTAACAAAAGAGGAATTACTATCATATGGTGATTGTGACTTTATTAGAAGTGTAGCTAACTACATAAAACGAAATCAATTGCCATCATCTTCACAGTGTAAGCGCTTATTAAAAATTGTTGAAAAAGCTGAAGATAAAGGCTATATAATGCCATAAATTCTTGTCTTTTCACACTTCCCCAAAACAAAGTTTCTTTGCCGTATCATTTAACATTGATACACTATGGCAAAGGAACTTTCTGATATTATGACGCGGGCGGCGGAGGTGCGCGATGCAACGCTCAGCGCCGAGAATACCGCCGAACGGATCGGCGGGGTACTGTGCGACTTGCTGGAATATCTGGCAGGGATGATTGCTGCGGGCGATATGCAAGTCGTGGCGGACACGGATGGGACGGGGCTGAAAGTCACGTTCCGCAATGCGCAGGGGCAGGCCATTGCGCGGCGGCTGAACTTGCCGGAGGTGAGTGGGAGTGCTGGCGGGCTACTCTCTCCAGAGCTGCTGACGAAGTTGAACGCGGCTTATACGCAGAGCGGCACGAACCAAACGGCCATTGCGCAAGTGAACGCGGAGATGCGCACCGTGCAAC
>ONOZ01000164.1 GCA_900319595.1 uncultured Bacteroidales bacterium
CAAAGTTGTTGTAATCTTCTTTGTCACAAAAATATAAAGAAGCAAATAATTCTTGCATACAAACTATGTTTGCACCTTCTTTAGCTAAGGCTTTGATATTATTTATCGCCTTGTCTATATTCAAAGTCTTGTCCTGTACGCAAGACATCTGCATCAATCCTACTTTTACCTTCATTATATATTATGATTTTGCTTGTTTGTTTTAATTGCAATTTGAGATAATAAAACTCCCACTATAACAACGAAAATTCCTAATATTTTTTTCAAATCAATAGACTCCAGTCCTAACAAAACACTCATCGCTAGCGTCACAATAGGGATTACGTTCGTAAAAACAGCTATTCCTGCCACACTTATCAACTTTGCAGCCGTAGAATACAGTATAAATGCTCCTGCAGAACACAATATTCCTAAAATTATTATGTTCATAATTGGAGAAAATGACCAATCAAGCGTAGAAACCTTACTTGCATCAAACAAAATAAAACACGGCAAATAGTATATCACAGCAATAATGTTTTGATAAGTCGTAATTGTTATTGGACCATAGCCCTTGCGTAATATTTTTTGAAGTATTGTTCCATACATTGTAGCACTTACAACTGCTAAAAGCAATAATAAAAATCCTTTTAGTGTAATATCTGCACTATTATTACTAAAACTCATAATAATTATGCCTATAACAGACACAAAAGCACCGATAAATAGTTCTTTTTTTAAATGTTCTTTATAAAAAAAGTTCAAACTCAGTGCCGTTGCAATAGGTATCAATGCGATAATCGCCGCAGTTATAGAAGGAGAGGCGTACATCAATCCAAAATTCTCTCCAATGAAATATAAAAAAGGCTGAAATAGAGATAAAAGAATAAATAATATAAAATCTTTTTTTCGTATTCTTTCTATCTGCCCCGTAGTTTTGAATAACAATAGTAATACTGATGATGCTATCACCATTCTACAAAGCACAATCGTAAAGACAGGGAATTCCCTCTGTAGCAATTCTTTTGTCCAAACAAAACTTGCTCCCCAAAGAATAACTGCAATAACGATTGCAATATAGCCGTATAGTTTTCTATTGTTATTCATTTTCCAATATTCTATCAAGGTGCAAAGATACAAAAATAATTGTTTATACTTGTTATTCTATATTATTAAAATTACGATTGGGAGTCCGCCTTAATAGAAAATGCCATTGCATATAATTTAATTTGCTTAATCATTGCCAAAAGTCCGTTGCTACGAGTTGGTGATAAGTGTTGCGTCAAACCTATTGTATCTAAAAAATGTAAATCTGCCTCTTGTACGTCTTTAGGTCGCTGTCCGTTAAACACTCTTAGCAATAATGTTATAATACCTTTTGTAATTACAGCATCACTATCTGCTTTTATATCCATCACCTCTCCATTCATTTTGGCAGATACCCAAACTTTTGATTGACAACCCTTAATGAGATTTGTCTCATTCTTATCTTTTTCGTCAATTATCGGGCATTGGTCGCCCAATTCTATGAGATAATTGTATTTATCCATCCAGTCGTCAAAAATTGCGAACTCTTGTTCTATCTCTTTTTCTATTTCTTGTATAGTCATCACTTGCTATTTTTTGTATATTATATATTATTAATATTTATTATCTCTTCTATGAATTTTCTGTCGTTAGAAAGTCGCGGTATCTTGTGCTGACCTCCTAATTTACCCTTACTTTTTAACCAGTTATAAAAGGTGTTTTCCTTTGCCTTTATCACAATCGGTCGTTGCAAAACAAAATTTTTGTATCTCTTTGCGTCATAATCTGAATTCACGTTGCGAAGGCTTTCATCCAAGATTTCAATAAACTTTTCTAAACTATCAGGCTCTTGCGAAAACTCTACAATCCATTGATGCGAACGCAAATCATTCTGCTTATCTATATAAGGGGCTCCCGTATAGTCTTTAATTGTCGCATTTGTGGCTCGAGCAGCAATACTCATTGCTTTATCTGAATTATTTACAATTACTTCTTCGCCACACATATTTATAAAATTCTTCGTCCTGCCTGTAATTTTGAAACGATAAGGAGTTTTCTCGGTAAACATAATTGTATCGCCAATCATATAACGCCACAAACCTCCATTAGTAGAAATCAACATAGCATAATTCTTATTCAATTCAACATCTGCTAATGGTAATGTTTTAGGATTAGTACTTTCTAACTCCTCAAACGGTACAAATTCATAGTATATCCCATAATCTAAAAGTAATAACATACTTGACGAGTCCGTGCGGTCTTGCAATCCAAAAAATCCTTCAGATGCGTTATACGTTTCCATGTAATTTACAGACGTATCAAGTATTTGTTGATATTGCTTTAAGTAAGGTTTAAAACTTACACCTCCATGAAAATACACTTCCAATTCAGGCCAAACTTCTTTTATAGTTTTTCCGGTGTAATCCATAATTCCTTTCAATAGAACTAACATCCAAGAAGGTACTCCCGACAAAGAAGTTACATTTTTGGCACTTACGCTTTGCGTCATCATCTGTAATTTCAACTCCCAATCAGATAAAAGTGCAATTTCTTTCTTTGGAACACGATACCACTCTGCCCAAAAAGGCAAATTATCTATCAAAATTGCCGAAACATCACCCAAAAACATATCACTTATGGATTTATCTTCTTGATGTGAGCCTCCGAGAGCCAAAGAAGAGCCATTAAAAAGATTTGTATCGGGATGATTGTTACAATATATGGCAAGCATATCCTTTCCTCCCTTATAATGGCACTCTTCTAACGATTCTTTACTAACAGGTATGAATTTACTACGAGAAGATGTTGTGCCACTGGATTTGGAGAACCATTTAATATCGCTATTCCACAACACATTCTGTTCCCCTTTCAATATACGCTCAAAAAATGGCAACAAATCTTCATACGTATTGATAGGGACACGCTTTGCAAACATCTCTTCGTCCTTAATTGACTTATAATCATAGTAATTACCCCAAACTGTGTTCTTCGCAGACTCTATAAGGTATTGAAATACCTTATGTTGAGTATCAATAGGATTATGCATAAAATTTTCTATCTGCGGAATCCTCAATAACATTATCTTGTTTATCAGATTATTAAATGGCATAATTTATTTCTTGTGATTAATTTTTTATTTTGCGATATTAATAAATTTTTTCTTGATATTAATTTTTTATTCACTCCAACTCACTTTTTTTCTCTAACTATTTCGGTGCTATTTTTAGTAAATATAGTGCTATTAGTGTATAAAGTCCTATTGGTATCAAAGGTGCAAGTATTGGTAATAGTGTTCCATTGGTTGCTGATGCATTAAAAACTTTCATCAATAGTATCAATGAAAACGCTAAACCTATTCCCAACGCCAAATTCAAACCCGTACCTCCTCTTGTCTTCTTGCATGATAAAGTTACCCCAATGATTGTCAGAATCAGGTAGGCAATCGGATTAAACAGGCGTTGATATTTTTCTATCAGCAAATCTCGTACCATTGAGGTGCCCTTCATTCGCTCTCTTTCAATAGTTGCATTTAATTGATTGAAATTCAATTGCTCTACTTTTAAAATTTTATTAAAATCTTTGGGTTCCAAGCCATTAAGAGTAAGTATTGTATCATCTGCAAAATGTAATGTTTCCGTTTTCCTGTCAATTTGTCTTACATTATAGTCATATACCCTCCATTTCTTACTAATAGAATCAAAAACTATTAGATTGGCATAAATTTTCTCCTTAACTCTATTATCTTTAAACACTTCTTGCGTAAA
>ONOZ01000165.1 GCA_900319595.1 uncultured Bacteroidales bacterium
ATTGCTCCTTTACCAAGAATTGTGGAATTAGCAGAGCAATATAACTGTAGTATTTATGTTGATGAGGCACATTCCTTAGGTGTGTTAGGCAAAGATGGTAGAGGAATTTGCAATCATTTTGGTGTAACGGATAAAGTTGATGTTCTTATTGGTACTTTTTCTAAATCTTTGGCTACTATTGGAGGATTTGTTGCTGCAGACTCAACGGTTATGGATTTTCTAAGACATCATTCTCGCTCTTATATATTTTCTGCAAGTATCTCACCTGCCGCAACTGCTAGTGTCTTAAAAGCATTGGAGATTATACAAGAAGAACCCGAGAGACTAAAAAATCTTTGGGATATGACTAATTATTCATTGAAACTTTTCAGAGATTTTGGTTTTGAAATAGGACCTACACAAACGCCTATCATACCGCTATATATCCACGACTTAAGAAAAACATTTGCAGTTACAAGAGATTTATTGGAAGATGGTGTTTTTGTTTCACCTGTTATGCCTCCTGCTTGTCCTCCAGAGGATACGTTGATTCGATTTGCACTTATGGCAACGCATAATAAGCAGCAAATTGATGAGGCGGTGGATAAAACTGTGAAAGTCTTTAGAAAATATGATATAATAAAGTAAGGAAAAGGGGAGAGGTAAGATATTTTTGCTAAGATTTATTTTTGATTTGTTAATATCATGCTTAATTCACGTGAAACGCATAGAGAATAAAGTTTTATAATTACATTATTTAACAATTAGTTAATATAAAATGACAAGAAATGATATCCAAATAAAGGAAGTTCCATATAATAAAGGGAAATATCGTTTTACTTCTTCAAAATTGTTCAATGCTTTTTTGGATTTTCCATATAAGTTATTTAAACATGATAAAATGTTTGTACCACCACTATTGATGGGCGAAAGGCGTACATTTAATAAAAGGATTAACCCTGCCCTTGAATGGTGTGAGTATAAAATATTCGTTGCATATAAAGATGATAAAATCGTCGGTAGAATTGTTGGAATCATTAACAATAAAGCCAATGAGATTTGGCAAAGAAAATATATTCGTTTCGGGTGGTTTGATACTATTGATGACATCTGGGTTGCTAAGGGATTGTTTCAAGCAGTAGAAGAGTGGGGTAAAATGCGTGGAATGACAAAAATAGTTGGTCCTATGGGATTTACGGATATGGATAAGGAAGGAATGATGGTTGAAGGGTTTGATACGCTTTGTCCGATGGCTGCTTTATGGAATCCTTCTTATTATCCGCCACTTTTGGAAGCAATTGGTTTTCAAAAAGAGGTAGATTGGGTACAGTATGAGATGCCTGCCTCACAACAGGTGCCAGAAAAGATAAATAGAATTAACAATATGATTAAGGAAAAGTATAATCTTCGTATTGTTGAGGGATTAAGTAAAAAAGAATTGGCTAAACGCTATGGTAGAAAAATATTTCATACGCTTAACGAGGCATTTCAAGGACTTTATGGTTATGTTCCATTGACTGAGAGGTTAGTTGACTATTATATTAAACAGTATTTGGGATTTTTAGATAAGGATTTGATTTGCTTAGTTGTTAATCAAAAGGACGAAATTGTAGCGTTTGGTATATCGATGCCTACATTATCTAAAGCACTTCAAAAGGCTAAAGGTAGAATGTTTCCATTTGGGTGGATACATTTGCTAAAGGCTTTAAAGAATTATGATTATATCGATTTGTATCTTAATGGTGTTGCACCAGATTGGCAAAATAAGGGAGTGCATTCATTGTATTATGCTCGTATGAACGAAAATTATATTCGCTTAGGTAGTAAAACAGCAATAGCTAACCCACAATTAGAGAGTAATCAAGCATCTCAAATTTGGACAAAGTATGATAGTAAAATTGCAATTACAAGACGTGCCTATATAAAAGAAATTTAGAATTATGAAAAAAGTATTAGTTACAGGAGCAAGTGGATTCATTGGTTCAACGTTGGTAGATATGCTATTGGCGAGTGGAGAATATGAAGTGTTTGCTGGGATTAGGCAGACCTCATCAAAAAAATATTTACAGGATAATAGAATAAAGTTTATAGACCTTCATTATACAGACGTAGATATACTGACACAACAATTGACTAATGAGAATTTTACAACTATTTTTCATTTGGCAGGACTTACCAAGGCAAAAAAGAAAGAGGATTTCTTAAAAGTAAATTTTGAATATACAAAAAATTTGGTTAATGCAATCAAAGATTTACCTATAACGTTAATATATATGTCTTCATTCGCTGCTCATGGACCTGCAAAGTGGAAGCACATAGATAAGCATAATATTTGGTGGGACAAAGCCAAAACAACAGATGCTAATGAACCTAATACTTGGTATGGCAAAAGTAAGCTACAAGCCGAGGAGTATATAAATCAACATTGTACTAATAGATACGTTATTCTTCGTCCAACAGGAGTGTATGGACCTAGGGAAACAGATTATTTTGTATATTTCCAGACGATTAACAATCATATTGATGCCGCACTTGGTTCGCCCCAACAACGCCTTACCTTTATTTATGGTAAGGATTTATGTAAAGCATGTATTTTGGCGGCCAATAGCAACGTTCATGGCAAGACATATTTCGTTAGTGATGGTAATTTGTACCTTGATAGTGAGTTTGCACAGATTACAAAGCAGATTTTAAAAACGTGGGTTATAAGTGTGCGGTTTCCATTGTGGATTGTCAAAGGAATTTCTTCTTGCTTGGATTTTATTGGAGGTATTATAGGTAAGCAATTCACACTTAATAAAGACAAATATAATATTTTAGCGGCGAGGAATTGGGATTGTGATATAGAGGACTTGAAAAAAGATTTGAATTTCTCACCCGATTACGATTTGAAACGAGGTTGCGAAGAAGCTATTAAATGGTACAAAGATAATAAATGGTTGTAATACACGGACTAAGGAATAAAAAAGTCATTTTCTTAACGAATTGTTTTGATTTATCAGGAAATATTCGTACCTTTGCATTCTGCAAGGTGGATATTAAGATATGATAAAACTGTATAAACGTCCAATCATAATACCGTTACTTATTTTTATTGTTATTATACTATTAGTGGATACGTTTCTACCTACTGTGTTTTTGAGAAATCACTATACAAAACATTTATCAGAAACAACCACATTCAAATATCTTATAATTGATTCTCCAAGGCAAACTCCAAAAACCTATTCTTATATCGCTCAAGTCATTGAATATAAGGATACAATAAACACTGAGATTAAAAAAACGAATGGAAGAATAAAAATATTTATCTCAAAAAAGAATAAAATCGGAAGTGCAAATAAGATTTTACAATACGGAGATGTTATAATTTGTTCAGATAATTTGCAAAGAATAAGGAATTTGGACTCTATAACTACCTTTAACTATGCAAAATATATGAGGCACAAAAGAATTTATCATCAAGTTTTTATAAAAGATTTTGAGGTAGTCGCAACTAATCGAGGCAATCCGATACTAAGATATGCAAAGCGTACAAATTTGTGGCTCTAAGATAGATTGCAACGTACAAATATGGGAGTTAAGCAAAAACAAATAGCAACAGCATTACTTTTGGGCGATAAAAGAGATATGGATAAGGAAATAAAGCAACAATTCAATACTTCGGGATTAGCACATATTCTCTGCGTATCAGGATTGCATATAATGATGATAGTCTTTGCGTTTTCGTACCTATTAAAAAGAATTTTACCCACAAGTTTAATATGGATTTATATAAGAAATGTTGCAATGTTGTTACTTTGTTGGGCAATGGCGTTTATTGTTGGTTTGACACCTTCGGCATTAAGAGTGGCAACAATGCTTTCTTTATTAATTATCTCTAAATTTACTTTTCTTAATGATGATAGGTTAAATATTCTGTTATTTACGGCTTTTCTATTTCTTTGTTTTGACCCATTGCTATTATTTAATATTTCATTTCAATTATCATTCCTGGCGGTTATGGGACTTATTACTATAAAACCTTGGCTTTATAATTTTCTATGGAATAGAACGAAATTTAAAAATAGAGTATTATCAAAGTTATTATCTAATATTTCTACTACCACATCTGCACAAGTTTTTACTTTTCCTATTATTCTTGTAAATTTTGGACGGTTTCCCATATTTTTCCTTATTACTAACCTTATAGTTATTCCGTTTATGCAAATAGTATTGGTGTCGCTAATACTTCTATTGTTCGTTGCTGATGTGCCATTGCTTAATACGGCGGTTACATATATTTGTAATCTTGAAATGTCTGCTTTGATTGAAATAGTATCGTTTGTCGATAACATGACAGCAAAAATATTTTGATTAGTAAGGTATAGTGTGAGGATTATATTGTTGAAAAATATATTTTATTGATGTATTATAAGTTTGGTTTGTAATTTTTACGTACCTTTGCAACAAAATTGATATTGTAATATGAAGTATTCTATAATAATACCTGTCTATAATCGCCCCGAGGAAGTAGAAGAATTATTAGAAAGTCTTATCAATCAGAATTTCAATGATTTTGAGGTGATAATTGTAGAAGATGGGTCAAAAATTACATGTAAGGATGTTATAGATAGATATATAAATAGGTTAAATATACAATATTTTGAAAAAGAAAATGGAGGTCCTGCCTTAGCACGTAATTTTGGAGCTGAGAAAGCAAAAGGTGATTGGTTTATTGTACTTGATAGCGATGTGGAATTGCCTACGAATTATTTTGATGCAATAGAAGAGGGACTTAGTAGGAAATCTATAGATGCATTTGGAGGTCCCGACAGAGCAAGTGATAGTTTTACAAATATACAAAAAGCAATCTCTTACTCTATGACAAGTTTCTTTACCACAGGAGGTATTCGTGGAGGGAAGAAAAAACTCGATAAATTTTTTCCACGTTCTTTTAATATGGGCATTCGTAGAGATGTGTGGCAAAAATTAGGTGGTTTTGCAAATATGCGATTTGGCGAGGATATAGATTTTAGCATTCGTATTTTCAAAGAGGGTTATACTGCTACATTATTTCCTAAGGCATGGGTATATCATAAACGTAGGACAGATTTTCGTAAGTTTTTTAGACAGGTATTCAATAGTGGTATAGCAAGAATAAATTTATATAAAAAGTATTCTGATAGTTTAAAATTTGTTCATCTGCTACCAGCA
>ONOZ01000173.1 GCA_900319595.1 uncultured Bacteroidales bacterium
GGATTCAAAACAACCATATTAGGCATCATTCTCATAAGACCTATATCCTCTAAAATTTGGTGTGTTGCTCCGTCTTCTCCAAGAGTAATGCCAGCATGCGAACCTGCAATTTTCACATTACAATCCGAATAGGCTACACTCTGACGTATTTGGTCATAAACTCTTCCGGTAGAGAATGCGGCAAATGAGCCAACGAATGCTACCTTTCCACTCAAAGCCAACCCTGATGCAATACTTACCATATTGCTTTCTGCAATACCAGTTTGAAAAAAACGATTTGGAAACTCTTTTGCAAATAAATCCATACGGACACTTGGAGTCAAATCTGCACACAATGCGACTACGTTTTCATTTTCTATTCCTGCTTGCAAAAGACCTTCTGCAAATCCGCTACGTGTATCTTTTTCCCCAAGTATTTTATACTCTTTCATATCTATTCTTTATTTTGTTTTGATAGACAACACGATGTTTGTCGTTTTATTTGATTCTATTTTAAATTCCTGCACAATAGTTTGATTGCTTTTTGATATAGATTTACTTTTGGCAACTGTCAGATATTCACCTGGTAACAATTCTAACGTTTCTTTCAGAGTTCCTTCCTCTATATTATAAATTTTTTCAACCCCATCACGATTTCTAACAAAAATGCCTCCAACGATATCCGACTTTTGCTTTTCCATTCTCAAAACTCCCATCTCCGGTACTTCAATTGTAGTCGTTGAACTTTGTTTGATTTCAATTGAATCCAATTTTAGTCTTGGCAAAGTCATAACTTCTAAATCGTAAAAACCAACGATATACTTTTCTTTACTATTTAGTTGTTGCAAGTTGATAATATCTCCTTTACCTACCTGTTTAACCGCAATAGGATAAGTTTTTTGAGCAAAAGTTTTAGAATTATTTACATATTTTACATATAAGGTACCTTGAGACGTGGATAGATTGATAACAGAATGTTCGCCTGCAGAAAAAGAAATATTTTTCATTTCCACCGGTGGCAAAGTCATCGCAACAACATCATACGTTATCAAAGGATCAACTTGTAAAGTATCGCTTTTGCCATTGCTATTGAATGAATGAATAAAAGAATATCTCAACTTGTGGCTTTCATTATCAAAAAACATCAATGGAATATCTGTTTCTGTATTTTCTTGTTTGTTATTCAATAAATTAACCTGTACAGTTGTATTATGTAATGCTTGTTTAATAATAGTATTCAAGGCTTTAGAAAAATCAATCTCTCCCTTTGCCTCGTAGTAGATACCACTATTTTCATAATTATTCTTCATACCTTTACTAATTCCAATAATAAAGGGTTTTATATACTTTCCTTGCTTTTGCATTGTCGCAGAAATCCCTTGAATATCACCATCGCACTTGTCTATGTTATCAACAATCATCACAACTATGTTACGACTGTTTTTATCCTTAGGAAAATCCTCTGCACTTTTCTCCAACGACTTTGCAACAGCAGAAGTACCCTTAGGAATTAAGGTTTTCAACTTTGCTTTTATGTTATCACCATTCAAACGATAGAAAGGAACCAAAAGATGTGTGTCGTCGCAATCTCCTAATGTGTATTCTTTCTCATTTCCAAACACTCGTAACGCACATTCTATATTATGATAACCACTAAGTGAGTCAATAATATTGGAAAGCAAGTTTTGAGTAATTCTTATTTTAGTATCACTTTGCCATTTTTCGTTCATATTGTGCGAGCAATCCACAACGAAAAGGATTCTTGTCTTTTCTATGTTTTGTTGCTTATTATCAATATTTTGATTTGTCTGAGCAAACAAACACATAGGCGAAAGTAACGCCAAAATAAAGATTTTATATTTGGAAAATAAGAATTTCATACCTTACTACTAATAATCGCCCAAAGTTTCTTTTAATTGAGACAACGCTTTTGCGGTTTGTTCATCATTAGGAGCTTTACCATGCCAGCCATTATCATCTTCCATAAAATCAACTCCCTTACCCATTTGTGTTTTCATAATAAGCATAACAGGTTTTCCTTTGAAAGCGTGCTGTTTGCATATTTGAAGTGTATTAAGTAACTCTTCCATATTATTACCATCACACTCCAATATGTCCCAACCAAAACTTTCAAATTTTGCTTTCAAATTTGTTACTCCACAAACCTCTTCTGCTCTACCATCTATTTGAACGCCATTGTTATCTATTATACTTATTAGGTTATCTACTTTTTTTGCACCGGCAAACATTGCGGCCTCCCAAATCTGTCCTTCCTCTATTTCTCCATCTCCATGCAAAGAATAAACAAGATTAGTATCTTTATTAAGTTTCTTTGCTAATGCTGCTCCAATTGCCACACTCATTCCTTGACCAAGTGAACCTGATGCTGCACGCACACCGGGTAAATGACTTTCATATGATGGATGTCCCTGCAAACGCGAACCTAATTGACGAAGTGTTGCTAATTCTTTTGTAGGAAAATAACCTCTTCTTGCCAATGCACTATACCATACGGGAGCAATATGTCCGATTGACAAAAAGAACATATCCTCGTTGTTGCCTTCACGTGTAAAGTTCTTTGGTTCTATATTCATTGCATTGAAATACAGTGCCGTAAATAAATCCGCACAACCTAAACTACCGCCCGGGTGTCCTGAAGCACAGGAATTAACCATTCGCAAAACATCTCTACGAATCTGTGTAGCAATATCTTGCAATTCTTTAATGTTTTTCATTTTTAAAACATTTTAATTTCTTTAAATCTACTTCAATTCTGCTCTCAATCTTTCAGTTAGCATTGGTACTATCTTTTGTAAATCACCTACAATACCAAGGTCTGCAACTTGCATGATAGGAGCAAATTTATCTTTATTTATCGCAACAATAAATTCGCTTGATTCCATACCTGCTAAGTGTTGAATAGCACCTGAAATTCCGCAAGCCACATAAAGATTAGGTCTTACAGTTTTTCCGGTCTGTCCTACTTGACGTTCATGAGGCATAATACCCGCATCTACCATCGCTCTTGAAGAAGCAACTTCACCTTTCAATTCTTTTGCCAAATCCTCTAACTTTTTAAATCCTTCTTTATTGGCAACACCTCTACCTCCAGACACCAAAACTTTTGCCTCTGTTATATCAACCTTAGATTCTTTCTTAACAGTTTCTAAAACTTTGACTTTGAATTTGTCTTTATTAAAGGCAATTTTTTCCTCAATCACTTCTCCTTTACGACCTTCGTCCTTAGCCATCTTTTGCATAACTCCGGGACGAACAGTACTCATCTGCGGACGATGATTTGGACAAATAATTGTTGCCATTAAGTTACCACCAAATGCAGGTCTTGTACTCCAAAGTTCTTTATCCTCTTCGTTTATTTCCAATTTTGTACAATCAGCAGTAAGTCCTGTATTTACTCTTGCTGCTACTCTTGGTCCCAAATCTCTTCCAATCGTTGTTGAACCTATAAGTACTATAGAAGGTTTCTTATCGTTTATCAATTGTGCTATTGCTTGAGTATAAGGCTCTGTTGTATATACAGCCAAACTCTCATCTTCAACTAAAAGGACTTTGTCTGCACCGTAAGCAATCAAATCCTGTGCCTGTGCTTTAATATTCGCACCCAAAAACAACGCATACACATCTTGTCCTAAGTTATCGGCTAACTCTCTTGCTTTGCCCAAAAGTTCCAAGCCCACATTTTGTATTTTGCCTTCTCGTTGCTCAACAAATACAAATATATTTTTATATTCTTCTTTATTCATCGCTATAAAATTTTACTAAGTATATAACAAGTAATATCCTTACTACATTGCATATACTAAATTAAATAATGTGTTTTTCTTTTAATTTATTTATTATAATATTTACAGCCTCTTCTGCCTCAACTTCAAATACCTCGCCTTTGGCTTTTAAACCTTTAGCAAAAGATTTCTTAACATTTGTTGGAGAACCTTTCTTTCCTAAACGCTCTTCGTCGCATTGTATTTTGTCTGCATTCCATATCTCAATTTCTTTATCAAAACAATCTACAATACCTCTTACAGACATATAACGTGGCTTGTATGATGATGCCAAAACACTTACTAAACAAGGCGTATCAACTTGTACCATCTGGTATCCGTCCTCTAATTGCTTGCGAATCGTTAAAGTTTTGTTGCCATCAAATTTGCAATCCTCCAAATACGTAACTTGCGGAATATCCAAATGCTCTGCTATCTCAGGTCCTACTTGTGCTGTATCACCATCAATAGCCTGTCTGCCAGTTATTATTAAATCATATCCCAATTCTTTTACTGCACCCGCCAAAGCATAAGAAGTTGCCAATGTATCTGCTCCTCCTAATTTTCTATCGGTCAAAAGAATTGCACGGTCAGCACCCATTGCCAAAGATTCTCTAAGTATTGCTTCGGCTTGTGGTAATCCCATTGTGATAACGGTAACATTTGCACCAAATTCATCTTTCAATTTCAAAGCAAGTTCCAATCCTCCTTTATCATCAGGATTCATTATACTCGGAACACCTTCTCTTATCAAAGTACCTGTCTTTGGGTCTATCTTTACTTCTGTAGTGTCAGGCACTTGTTTTATACAAACTACTATATTCATTTCTATTATTTTCTATTTGGTATGTATTACGCAGTATTAAATATACAATCACATATATACTACATTATACATATTACATTTTACATAAATTTATTTTAAAAGTTGTGCTGCGATAACCATACGTTGAACCTCTGATGTACCTTCGTAAATTTCGGTAATCTTTGCATCTCTAAACATACGCTCTACTGGATATTCTCTTGTATATCCATAACCGCCATGGAATTGTATTGCTTTTGTTGTCATTTCCATTGCAACTTCGGCAGCATAAAGTTTAGCCATTGCAGCGTCTTTGCTATGTGGCAAACCTTTATCAATTCTTTCTGCAGCACTTCTAACCAATAATCTTGCAGCGTTTATTTTTGTTTCCAAATTTGCTAACTGAAACTGAGTATTTTGGAATTGTCCTATAGTTTTTCCAAATTGTTTTCTTTCTTTTACATATTTTACTGTTTCGTCCATCGCACCTTGAGCAATTCCTAACGCTTGAGAGGCAATTCCTAAACGACCTCCGTCCAGTGTCATCATTGCTATTTTGAATCCCTTACCCAATTGTCCTAACAAATTCTCTTTTGGAACTTCGCAATTCTCAAATATCAACTCACACGTAGCAGAACCGCGAATACCAAGTTTCTTTTCTTTCTTACCAATAGAGAATCCTTTATAATCTCTTTCAACTATAAAGGCACTAATTCCTTTTGTACCCAAACTCTTATCTGTCATAGCAAAGACAACATAAACGTTTGCATAAGAAGCATTGGTAATGAATATCTTGTTTCCATTCAATATCCATTTATCGCCAGCATCTACTGCGGTAGTTTGTTGCATCGCTGCATCGGTTCCTGCATTTGGCTCTGTCAAACCAAAAGCACCAATCCATTCTCCACTTGCTAATTTTGGCAGATATTTCATTTTCTGCTCTTCTGTACCAAACATCAAAATAGGTTCTGCACAAAGTGAAGTATGAGCAGATACGATAAC
>ONOZ01000248.1 GCA_900319595.1 uncultured Bacteroidales bacterium
AGTGTCGTTGCAAATAATCGTCAAATCTTTTACTTGATTCTTAACCATCTGCTCAATAATCTTGCAAGCAGAACCTGAACCTAAAAAACCACCTACCATAACGGTCATACCGTCTTTAATCATTGCGGCAGCCTCCTGTATACTTATTCTCTTACTCATAGCATTTTGTATTTATTTATCTATATCTATGCAAAACCTTAAAATTTCTAATTTAAGTTGCAAAGGTATGAAAAATATTTGATACAATGAACTATTTAGACAAAAAATTATGGCACATACTTATAATTTTCTTATAATTTACTATGATATTCAAAACTTATTAACATGATGTTAAAAACTTATTGTAATATTTTTCCGTTTCTATTGTATTTTTCTTTACCTTTGCACCCTAAACTATAAAAATACTGCATTTTATACGCATTAGAATAGTATTAACAAATTAAATATAATAGAATATGAAATTTATAGTACACGGCAGCACATTGGCTCGCTCTTTAAACTCAATAATGGGTTTGATATCAAAAAACAACACGATTCCTATCGTAGAAAACTTCTTGTTTGAATTGAAAGATAAGAATTTGAGTATTACGGCGTCCGATTTGGAAACTGTTGCTAATTTAACTATTGCTTTGGAAGACGCAGATACTATTGGTATCAATAAAGTATGTATTCCGGGTAAAGAATTATATAACTTGGTTAGCCAATTAACAAATAAGCCTCTAACCATATTTGTAA
This sequence comes from uncultured Bacteroidales bacterium, assembly GCA_900319595.1. GTDB lineage: Bacteria > Bacteroidota > Bacteroidia > Bacteroidales > P3 > Scybalousia_A. Next base: position 736 of record ONOZ01000248.1, read on the forward strand.
ATGAGGATTATTCTATTGACATTGCGACAGACAACGGCGGTAGATATAACTTCAAAGGTATTGACCCTGAAGACTATCCTCAAATGATACATATAGAAGATAAAAACGAATTTACAATACCGTCTTCTCTATTAGTAAATGGTATAAACAAAACGTTATTTGCAACTTCCACCGATGAATTTCGTCCTCAAATGACAGGTATGTTATGTGAATTTTCACCCAAAGGTCTTACTTTTGTAGGAACAGATTCTCACAAATTGGTACGTTTGCGTAATGTTTCATTTGCAACAGAAGATGAAAGAGCATTTATTCTACCTAAGAAGACAATGAGTCTGATGAGCAAAATATTGTCTTCAATAAATGAAGAATTTGATGTTAGAGTTGAAAACAATATGTCTAATATTGCATTCTTCTTCCAAAATTATCACTTTGCTTGTCGTTTAATAGAAGGTAAATATCCTCAGTATGACGCAGCAATTCCACAAGACAATCCAAATAAACTAATTGTTGAAAAGAATGCTTTACAAGAAAGTGTAAAACGTATTTCAATCTTTGCTAATCAAACAACAAATCAATTACGTTTTGAGATAAGCGAAAAAGAAATAACCATCCAAGCAGAAGATATGGATGCTCAATATAAGGCTCAAGAAAAAATTCCTTGCAATTACGAGGGCGATCCGATGATAATTGGTTTAAATGCAAAATATTTAACCGAAATCATTGGCAATGTGGAAACTCAGCATATTTGCTTTGATATGTCTAGACCAGACCGTCCTTGCATAGTTACGCCATATGACGAGGAAGCAAAAGAGTCCGAAACTGCAGAAACATTACTAATGTTGTTGATGCCTGTAATATTAATGAATTAATTATAATCAATAAAATATCACAAAAGATGAAAAAAATAGTTTTTATACTAGCAGGTTTGATGCTTGTATCATCAGTATCATTCGCTCAAAAGAAAAATAAGAAAGCCAAAGAAGAAGAAAAAGGCTACAAATTCACACTTGTTAAAGAAAATCCTGCAACAAGTGTAAAAGATCAAAATCGTTCTGGTACGTGTTGGGCATATTCTGGCCTTGCTTTTATTGAATCCGAACTTTTAAAGGCAGGAAAAGGTGAATATGACTTATCTGAAGCATGGATTTACAGAAATGCTTATACTGATAAGGCAGAGAGATATATTCGTGCTCACGGTTCAGCAACTTTTTCTGAAGGTGGTGCATTTCAAGACATACCTTATATTATTAAAAAGTATGGTATTGTACCAGAAGAGGCTTATAAAGGATTAAATTATGGCACAGAAAAACCTGATTTCACGGAAGTTACGCCCGTTTTGAGTGGTTATATTACAGGATTGGCAAAAGGAAAAAGTCTTTCTACTGCATGGAAACAAGGATTTGAGGCTTTGCTAGACGCTTATTTCGGAGTGAAACCTGAAACATTCTACTATAAAGGGAAAGAATACACTCCAAAATCTTTTGCTGCGTCATTGGGTTTGGACTGGAATGATTATATTGAGATAGGTTCATATACTCATGTCCCATTTTATGAAATGTTTGAATTAGAGGTACCTGACAACTGGTTGCATGCCGATATTTACAATGTGCCTTTAGATGAGATGATTCAAATTATTGATGACGCTATAATGGCAGGTTATACAATTGGCTGGGGTTCAGATGTTAGCGAAAAGGGATTCTCTTGGAAAAATGGCGTTGCTATTGTTCCAGACGAAGATAAGAGAGATTTATCTGGTACAGAGAAAGAAAAATGGGAAAAATTGACGAGTGCAGAAAAGGCTGCTGCAACCTATTCTTTTGATGGCACAACTAAGGAAAAGAAAATTACTCAGGAAGAGCGTCAAAAGGGATATGACAACTTTTCTACAACAGACGATCATGGTATGCAGATAGTTGGTATATATAAAGACCAAAACGGCAACAAATTCTACAAAGTAAAAAATTCTTGGGGGACAGACAGTGGCAAGTATGACGGATATTTCTTTGCTAGCGAAGCATTTGTTCGTTACAAAACTATAGACTTCCAAGTGAATAAGAATGCTTTATCTGCCCAAATGAGAAACAAATTAAAAATTAAATAGTTGCAGACTAATTATTCAAAAGAATAAAAGGTTACAAAGTTTCTAAATGCAAAAGAGTGGTTTCGTACTTAAATGGAAATCACTCTTTTTTACATAAAAATAGATTGTCAAATTTCATAAAACTCAAATAAATATCATATCTTTAGGTTATTATGAAAATTTGAAAAAAATTTCTTTAAAGAACCTACTTTTTTCCTCTTTTTTTATTATATTTGCATAATGAATATTGACGAACAACATATCAACGAGTTAATAAATTTGTGTAAGCAAGGCAACAAAAATGCCAAAAAAACTTTGTACGAAATCTTTTCTAAAAAAATGATGGCTCTGTGTTATAGATATTTGCCCAATATTCAAGATGCCGAAGATGCTTTATGTGATGGTTTCATAAGTATGTATGAACATTTACATAAATATAAGCAAGGAAATTTTACGGCGTGGCTCTCAAAAATTATGATTAACAGTTGTTTAATTATAATTAAAAAACAGAAAAAATTCGTCCTTAAAGAAGACAATACAATGTTTGATTTAGCTGAGGATATAGAAATAGATAATCCGCAAAGGTTTAATAAAAATGATATTATAAAGGCTTTAGAAAGTTTACCGAATGCTTACAGAACTATTTTCAATATGGCGATAATTGACGAAATGAAATATGACGAGATTTGCGAGCATCTTAATATTAATAAGCAAACTGTCAAAACGGTAATGTATAGAGCAAAGAAACGATTGAGAGAGTTTTTAATCAATTTAGAAGAAGAACGTAACAATAGATAATATAAGGAGGAAAGATAGTATGAAAATTGAAGATTTGTTTAAAGAAAATTTGAAAAATACCGAAATGCCTATAAACGACAGTCTATGGGATAAAGTTAATAGTGGCAAAAATGTTATTAACAATAATATAAATACTCATAATTCATTACTAAATAAATTATATTCTTCCATAAAATCGCTATCTTTGACAACTAAAATAATTGCCACTGCTTTTGGCACAGTTTTTGCTATTGGTACTGCGATTGTGATAAACCAAAATTTGACAAATAAGACTGAAAATAATCTGATAACAAAAAACACTAACTCCTCCTCTACTAATATTTATAAAAAAATTGATACTACGAAAACAACTACAAATCAAGATAATTTCATTATCACAAAAGAAAAAAATATTCTCGGTGATAAAAATTTTAATTTCGCAAAAGAAAAAATTATTCTCGGTGATGAGTATTTTGATGTTTCAACGGAAGATAATTTCACAATTGAAGAGATGAATATGGAGTGGGATTACTCCATTCAGAATGTATATCAACCTGATCCCGTGATACTTAAAAATATTATTGATACAAGTATCTCTCCAGAAACAACTACTATGGAAGATATGAGGACGAAAAGCGACTACCAAATCAAAATACAAATTCCTAATATACTTACTCCAAACGGAGATGGAATAAATGATTGCTTTATTATCAAAAATATAGAAAATTATAGTAATAACAGGTTAATTATATTCAATCGTAACGGCAACAAGATTTATGAAAAAGATAACTATAATAATGAATATTGCCCTCAAAAACTATTGGAAGATACTTATTTTTATAGATTGATTGTAAATAACAAAGGTTTTGAAAAGACTTTCGATGGTGTAATAACTGTTATCTATTAGTAATTGTAAAAAAAATACGTTTGAAAATCAAGTACTTAATAAAATTTTACATTTTTTTCTTTAGAATTTATTTTGAATAGAAAAAAAAATGTTAATATTGCAAAAAATAAGCAATTAACGTTTTATGGTAGCAAAAAAGAAAACCAAAGCAACTAACAATACAAAAAAGCGTCTAATTATCAGTTACGAACGCTTACCTGAAAAGGATAAGGAATTATTCGAAGAAAAGTATGAAGACGGTCTAATGGAGCATATTCAAACTGTGAATAAGCCAGATGGAACTCCAATGTTTGTCGTACCACTGGAAACGGCAGAAAATATCTATATGGTGAAAATTGACTTGAAAATAGACGACAAAATGACAGATGAAGATTTTGATAAAGCGGTATTGCACGAAGATAAGTCCGAA
>ONOZ01000166.1 GCA_900319595.1 uncultured Bacteroidales bacterium
GAAAACGAACAAATACAAACCAATTCTTTAGAAGATAAAGACTATCAAAATAGCAATCAAGGACGTCAAATGGCGTCTATTAGAGGTATGTATCAAGATTGGTTCTTGGATTATGCCTCCTATGTAATTTTGGAACGAGCAATTCCTCATGTCAATGATGGACTGAAACCCGTACAACGCCGAATCCTTCATTCAATGCACGAATTGGACGATGGCAGATACAATAAGGTAGCAAACATTGTGGGAAATACAATGAAATATCACCCACATGGCGATGCCTCTATTGGTGATGCCATTACTGGATTAGGACAGAAAGAAATTATGATAGATACTCAAGGGAACTGGGGCAATATTCTTACTGGCGACTCGGCAGCTGCTCCACGTTATATTGAGGCTCGTCTAAGTAAATTTGCACTTGAAACTTCGTTTAATTATAGAACAACAACTTTTCACCCTTCGTACGATGGAAGAAATCAAGAACCAGACACTCTTCCAATAAAATTTCCACTTCTTTTAGCACAAGGAGCCAAAGGTATTGCTGTCGGGTTGGCTTGTGAGATACTTCCACATAATTTTGTCGAACTTTTGGATGCCTGCATTTCAATTCTAAAGAACGAGTCATTTGTACTTTATCCTGACTTTCCAACAGGCGGTCTTATGGACGTAAGCGAGTATAATGATGGCTTACGTGGAGGTAGAATTTTGGTAAGAGCAAGAATTGAGAGAGAAAATGCTAAAACTCTTGTTATAACGGAAATACCTTATTCTACAACAGCTGACTCTTTGATTGACTCTATAGCAAAAGCAAATGATACTGGAAAATTAAAACTTAAGAAAATAGAAAACAATACTGCCAAAAACGCAGAAATAAGATTACTTTTACCTAATGATGTATCTATAGACCAAACAATAGATGCACTATTTGCTTTTACGGATTGTCAAAAAAGTATATCTCCAAACTCTTGTGTGATAGACAATCAAAAACCTTGTTTTATGCCCGTAAGTGACATATTACGACGAAACACTCAAACAACGCTTGATTTATTGAAAAAAGAGTTGGAATTGGATTTACAAGACCTTAAAGATAAGTGGCAGTGGATTAGTTTGGAACGAATTTTTATTGAAAACGAAATTTACGAAGACATTAAACCTTGTACGACTGACGAAAGCATAAACGAAACTATTTTTAAGGGATTGGAGCCATTTGTCAAAGGACTTATACGCGAGGTTACTTTAGAAGATGTACAGAGATTGAGAAAAATTCCAATTGACCGTATATCTAAATATAATAGTGATAAGGCAAAGGATGACCTTTTGAATATAGAGACGGATATGGAAGAGGTTAAAAACAATCTTGCTCATCTTACCGACTATGCTATCAGATGGTTTAAACATCTTAAAGAGAAATATGGTAAGGGTCGGGAAAGAAAAACTGAAATTCGCTCGTTCCATCGTATAGAGGTTTCTCAAGCAGCCGCTGCAACCGAAAAACTTTATTGCAATTTCAAAGAAGGTTTCGCTGGATATAAACTGAAAGGAGAAAATGTAGAATATATTTGTGATTGTTCTACTTTGGACGATATTATTGTTGTAAGACAGGACGGTAGTTACGTCGTCAAAAAAATTAGTGAGAAAGATTTTGTTGGCAAAGATGTCATTCATATTGCTGTATTCAAACGTAATGATGAACGTACTATCTATAATATAATGTATAATAACGGTCCGTATGGTAGATGTTTTGCTAAACGTTGCAATGTTACAGGTGTCATACGCGATAAAGAATATGATTTCACTCAAGGCATAAATGGCTCTACCCTACTCTATTTTTCTGTCAATCCTAATGGAGAAGCAGAAAAGGTTACCGTATATTTGAAAGCCAAACCAAGAATGCGTAGATTGAGTTTCATATATGATTTTGCTGAACTTGCAATCAAAGGACGTAATGCACATGGCAATATTGTTGATCCCAATCCTGTACGACGTGTTAGTAAGAAAACAGGGGGTGTTTCTACATTGCAAGCACAAAAGATATGGCTGGATACCTCTATTATGCAACTTAACACACTTGAAAGAGGACAACTTTTAGGAGAATTCAAAGGTGGAGATAAGATTCTTATCATAACACAAAAGGGAACTTATAGAATATGCGACCCTGATTTGAATTTGCACTTTGATGATGACACTTTAATAGTTGAAAAGTACAATACCCAAAAACCTATTACCATAATATATTGGGAAGAAGAAGTAAAGGCTTATTATATCAAGCGTTTTATTCCCGAAATGTTATCCAATGACCGAATTGCATTTATTGACAATCAAACTTCTACTCTTAAATTCTGCATAACAGATTGGTTACCGGTCGTAAGTATTGATGAGGAAGAAAAGCAAGTAACGGAATTGACAGACATAATGAAATATAAAGCAAAGGGGAAAAAGATTAGTAAAGACAAAAAAACAAAAATCAAAGTCCTTGACCCATTACCGTACGAAGAACAAAAAGTAGAAGAGCGATCCGTAAATGAAAACGACTCTTTCTTTGGCGAAAATTTTGAGGAGGACGATGGACTGCAAGCATCTTTATTTTAATTTAATGTATAGAAAATAAATATAATATAACACCAAAATGATGAATAAAAACCTTTTACTAATATTCAGTATTATATTATTGAATATCAATACATTTGCACAAACGACAGCAATGGAATTCTTAAACAATCAAATGAACAAGTCAAAAAAAGAAATAATTTACATAAAATTGACAAACAACTTAATACAAACTAACATTACTACAATAGATGATGTAAATGATAGCATCCTATTGTCAATTTTTAATCACGAAATCGTTAATAGTCTAGAATTCTACGGATTAGACGTAAAAGAAGTAAATTCCTACCCTGATGAATTAAAAGAAAATGAACATACCTTGGAAATTTCTCAGATGGAAATAGAACAATATAATTTCTATGATTCAATTACAGACGAATACTACCCCAAACTAAAATTTTATAAGCAACTCAATGGTATAAAAATCAATGTTTGGCTAACTTTTGATGCTCAGAATGAAAATAATAAATTGGTTTTCTATAATGAAGAGCAAATTGGAGATGCTTTGGACGGATATTTTGAATGCATCGAAAAAGATAGTTGTTTTGTTAATTATGAAATTGTAAATATCAACCCTAACGACTTGTATCTTATCACGTTTGCTAATGCTCGTAATAGTGCAGAGTATTTTTTTAATTTTCTTTTGAACCGTTATGTTTATATTCAAACTAACGGACTTGATACGAACTATTACGGCATATCTAATCAAAGAATGCTCATTACAAGAAAACAACCATTTAATAATTTTGATATTGTAGAATAGACAAAATAGTTGTATCTATAAAATAATAATATACTTTTTATGCAAATATAAAATAAAAGTATTATTTTTGTTTACAAATTTTTCATAATTATGAAATTTAAACTTCACAGCGAATTTGCTCCTACAGGCGATCAACCGCAAGCAATTAAACAATTAGTACAGGGAATTAGAAACGGCGAGCAGGCTCAAGTCCTTTTAGGTGTTACGGGTAGCGGAAAAACTTTCACCATAGCCAACGTAATAGAGCAAATAGGCAAACCAACAATTATTATAAGCCATAACAAAACTTTGGCAGCACAATTATACGGAGAATTCAAGCGTTTCTTCCCCCAAAATGCAGTAGAATATTATGTATCTTATTATGACTATTACCAACCAGAAGCTTACATTCCACAAACTAATACTTACATTGAAAAAGATTTAGCAATTAATGATGATTTGGATAAATTGCGTTTGTCGGCAGCAAGTTCATTGTTATCCGGTCGTAAAGATGTGATTGTTATTGCAAGCGTATCTTGTATTTATGGTATAGGAAATCCAACAGATTTTGCCGCAGGAACAATACATTTGAATGTAGGACAAAAAGTAGAGATGCGAGATTTTCTTTTAACTCTCGTCAATTCGCTATATTCTCGCAATGAAATGGAATTCAACAGAGGAAAATTTAGAATTAAAGGAGATACTGTAGACATTTATCCTGCTTACACTGACTATGCATATCGTATTGTATTTTTTGATGATACCATAGAAGAATTATATAAATTTGATCCCCTAACTAATAAAACTATTGAAACGATGCAAGATATCGTTATCTACCCTGCAAGTAATTTCCTAACCAATAGAGAAACTTTGTCAGGGGCTTTGCGAGAAATACAAAAAGATATGTTTACTTGTTGCGACGAATTCAAAGCAAATGGACAGATATTGGAGGCTAAGCGTTTGGAAGATCGAGTCAATAATGATATGGAGATGTTACAAGAATTAGGATATTGTAGTGGCATTGAAAATTATTCACGTTATTTTGACAATAGAAAACCCGGAGAACGACCTTTCTGTCTTTTAGATTATTTTCCTAAAGATTATTTAATGATTATTGATGAAAGTCATGTTAGCGTGCCACAACTTCACGCTATGTACGGAGGAGATAGGAGTAGAAAACAAAATTTAGTGCAATATGGCTTTCGTTTGCCTGCTGCTTTTGATAATAGACCTTTGCGTTTTGAAGAATTTAAACAATTACAACCACAAACGATATATATGTCTGCTACTCCATCACCCTATGAAATAAATGAAGCAAATGGAGTTGTTGTAGAACAATTGATTCGTCCAACGGGATTATTAGACCCGCCCATAGAAATTCACCCTGTTAAGAATCAAGTAGATGATTTATTAGAAGAAATCTCCAAAGTTATAGATAAGAAAGAAAGAGTTTTAGTAACAACATTGACAAAACGAATGGCAGAAGAACTAACTCTGTACTTAACACGCTTGGAAATAAGGACTAAATATATTCATTCTGATATCGATACCTTGGAAAGAGTCGAGATTATGAATGATTTGCGTGCTGGTAGTTTTGATGTATTAGTCGGAGTAAATCTATTAAGAGAAGGTTTGGATTTACCAGAAGTTGCTTTGGTTGCCATACTAGATGCAGACAAGGAAGGTTTTCTCCGTAATGATAAATCACTAATACAAACCATTGGACGTGCTGCTCGTAATGTTAATAGCAGGGCTATTTTATATGGGGACAAAATTACAGACTCCATGCAACGCACCATAGATATGAATCGGCATAATAGGGAAAAACAAATTGCATATAATAAGGAACATAACATAACTCCCACCCAGGTTAAGCGTGAAATAGACAATATTTTGCCACAAAGTGAAAAGAAAATTGAAGAACAATTACATAAGAGCGAACAGAAAAAAGCCAAAAAGGAAATTGAAAAAATTGTTTGCAAACAAAACGAAAATAATCAAGTATTCCAAAGCAAAGAGTCGTTAATAAAGCAATTAGAAAAGAAAATGAATGATGCCGTTAAGACATTAGATTTTTTACAAGCAGCAGTGTATAGAGATGAAATCAAAAAACTAAAAAATCAAAATTAAAACGATGCTAATTGGGATTTCTATGATAAAATAACGTCTTATTCTAATCATATATAGATATCAATACTTTCGGTATATATACTTTTCGGCTAATTATTTATTCCTCTAAAAACCTTTTCCTGCATCAAAGAAATCTCCTATTCCGTTTATTATCATTCCGATTATTAGAATTAATGCTATCATAATTTTTTCTCCTATTTTTTAATTGTTAAACATTTTATTTTCATCTGCAAAAGTATATCGCTATTATGTCAATTTATGACATAGTATAAAGATTTTTTTACATATTTCCTGTATTGCTTTGACTAAAATAGGACAGAATCTTACAAAGTCTTTTCATTAGCAATGTATTTTTTAGAAAGATATAATTTAAAACATATCATCGATAACTTTATATTCAAAACGAAAGAAATGTCGTGTAGAAAAAAATTGTAAATTCCTATAAGTTATTAAGAATAAATGAGATAAATTTAATAATTACCCTCTTTTGTACCCCTACTGCGAATCGAACGCAGATCGTCAGAACCGGAATCTGAAATTTTATCCATTAAACTATAGGAGCTGTTATTTTTTATGTAGAAATAAGACTCTTTTACAACATAAACATATATACTTCAATTTTGCTAACTCCACCCCTTACGTTTAAATATTGTCCAAAAAATAGCAACAATAACAATCATCATTATACATATGTACCAAAAAGCATTTGGATCATTCATAAACGGCAGTTTTACATTCATACCATATATACTTGATACCACCGTCATAGGAAGCATCACTGTTGAAATAATCGTTAAGGCTTTATTTGTCTGATTTGATTTATTTGCTTGTAAAGAGTCAAAAGTTTGTGCTAAACCTCCCGTTAATTCTCCGTAATCTTCCACTAAGTCAAACATTCGTTGATATTGGTCTAAAATATTTCCCCAATATTCTTCCATATCTTCTTCATAACCTTTTATACTTCCACTTTCAAAAGCATGAAATACCCTTAACTGAGGTTTGAACGAGGTATTCAAAGATACAAGATTCTTTCGTGTAACAGTCAAATGCTCTAAAACTACCTGTGCTTTCTTTGAAAAAATATCTGTATTCAAATTATCTACATCTGTACCAATTCTAAGAATTAAAGAATACGTTTCTACCATCAATCTATCAAGTAAATTGTAAAGCAATGCGTCTGAAGAGCCAATAATATCCAAAGAGTCGTCGTCCTCATCAGCATCTCGTTTCTTTTTCTCTCCTATGAGTTCTTCCTTATTGTTTTTCATTTCATTAAACATATTCTTTACAACCCAATGTGAAGAACCCAAAGTAACAATATAATCTCTACCCCAAAAGATTTTGACTTCTTTTAAACGAATAAACTTATTAGTTTTATCAAAATAAGGAAAATGTAAAATAATAAAGTAATAATCATCATACTCGTCTATTTTGGGACGTTGATTAGAGGATTTACAGTCTTCAATGTCTAAGGGGTGAAAATCAAATGTATCCATAAGATAATCAAAATCCTCATCCGTAGGATTGAATACGTGATACCATTTAACATCTTCAAAATTTATTGTGTCTATCATACCCCTTATACCTCCTTTCTCCTATTTTGAGTTTGCAAAATTATTAAAATTTTATGTAACTACAAAAAAATTTCCTATCTTTGCACTTCCAAAAGTATTTTTTTTGACTTTTAATTGATAATAAAATACATCACAATATGAATACAATAGAAAATGTAAATTTTAAAGGTAAAAGAGTCTTAGTTCGTGTAGATTTTAATGTTCCTCAAGACGCAAATGGCAATATTACCGACGATACTCGTATAAAGGAAGCATTGCCTACAATAAACAAATTGTCAAAAGACGGTGCCAAAGTGATACTTATGTCGCATTTGGGCAGACCTAAAAAAGGAGGTTTTGAAGAAAAATATTCATTAAAGCCTATTAGTGAGTATCTTTCTAAATTATTAAACAAAGAAATCATATTTACTCAAGAATTATTGGGTGATAGAGTTTATGATTTGGCCGATACATTGAAAGAAGGCGACATTATGCTGTTGGAGAACATAAGATTCTACCCTGGTGAGACAAAAGGAGATGAGCATCTAGCTAAACAATTGGCACAGTTAGGAGATGCTTACGTCAATGATGCTTTTGGAACGGCACACAGACGACACACTTCCACTGCTGTAATTGCAAAATTCTTCCCTAACGCAAAATATTTCGGTCTTTTGATGCAACAGGAGGTAGAACACTTAAATAAATTGCTTGGAGAGGTAGAACGTCCATTTACTGCCATAATTGGTGGTAGCAAAGTTTCATCTAAAATGGATGTATTGCTATCTTTGTGCGATAAAGTGGATTATCTGCTTATTGGTGGTGGAATGCGTTACACTTTTGCAAAAGGAAATGGTCACAAAATAGGTGAAAGTATTTGCGAGGACGATAAATTGGAGGCTGCTTCAAGAGTTATTTATACAGCAAAGAGTAAAGGAGTAAATATTGACCTGACTCATGACAATATAATAGCGGATAGTTTTTCTAATGACGCTACTATTAAATACATTCCAGATATGGAAGTACCAGATGGCTGGATGGCTATGGATATTGGAGAAAAAACTATTGCCATGTATGAAGCCATCATTCATAAATCAAAAACTATTTTATGGAATGGACCAATGGGCGTGTTCGAGTTTCCTAATTTTGCAAAGGGAACTGAGGCTATTGCTAAGGCTGTGGCGGACGCTACCATAAATAACGGTGCTTTCTCTGTAATTGGCGGAGGTGATAGCGTCGCAGCAATAAAGCAGGCTGGATATGCAGACAAGGTTTCGTACGTATCAACAGGCGGTGGAGCAATGCTAGAATTTATTGAAGGTAAAACACTACCTGGCATTGCAGCAATAGAAGAAATTGAAACCTCTCAGCCAAAACGTGTTTTGATTACGGGTGCTACTTCGGGGATTGGCAGAGCCTGTGCGGTCAAATTCGCAGAAAAAGGATGCGATGTAATAATTACTGGCAGAAGAAGAGAAAGACTTGAATCTTTAAAGGAAGATTTAGAGAAGACTTACGGAGTTAATGTATTGTCGTTGAATTTTGATGTACGGGATAACAATGCAGTGGAAGAGAATCTTAATTCCATTCCGACAAAATGGCGAAAAATTGACGTGTTAGTGAATAACGCAGGCTTGGCAGCAGGGAAGGACCCAATACAGTCGGCATTGCTTGAAGATTGGGAGCAAATGATTGACACAGATGTAAAAGGCCTTTTGTATGTTTCACGAATTATTTTACCGTGGATGTGTGACAGAAAAAAAGGTCACGTAATCAATGTATGCTCTATTGCAGGCAAGGAAGTATATGCGGGAGGCAGTGTATATTGTGCTGTAAAACATGCCGTAGATGCAATAAGTAAGGGAATGCGTATTGATTGCCTTCCATTCAATGTGAAAGTTACAAACATATGTCCCGGAGCTGTTGAAACGGAATTCTCAATGGTTAGATTTAAGGGCGATATGGCGAAAAACCATGCGACATACGAGGGATTTACACCTTTAAATGCTGAGGACGTTGCCGAGACTATTGTATTTTGTTCGTATTTGCCACAACATGTATGCATAAATGATTTAACAATTATGCCAACCGCTCAAGCAAATAGCGGAACTTTTTTTAGACAATAGGAAAACGGGACAATAAAATTGAGGATTAAAAATAAAAATAAGCGATAAAAAATTATTGTTATCGCTTATAATTTTGTTTATCTGCGTAATTACGCCAACAATCACTGATTATTTTAGAGTAAATTCCTCAATTGTTTGCCAGCCTTGTCTAATGGAAATTATCTTATCAAAGAAAATTACTTTTTCTGGCGAGAGTTTTGAATCAAAATCGCCAAAATCAAATTTATTATTTCTATTCTCGTCAATAATTACACGTAATCTGTATTTGCCTTGCGATAAATTTTCAAAGAGTAGCGATTGTGGTAGATTTTTATCAATAAGTTTCTCACTAATTTCGCTATTTTTTTCATCCAAAAGCGTGAAAATCAAATTATTGTCTACAATTGAGTCATCAATGACCTTTATAAGTAAACTACCACAGGAATCCAGTGAAATAGTATCGCTAACAATCACCGAATCGACCAAAGTGGTTGTCGTATCTTTAGTAATAATTTCGTTAAAATAAATAATATTTTCTTTTTTTATGTTATTACTATCGTCAGTGTTGAAAAAAATTTCTTTTTTTATTAGAGCCTCGCCGTAATTTTCGGTTTTAAGGTCAAAAATTAGGTTATTATTTTGGTCATCAAATGCAATGACAAAGTAATCATCTAATTTAATATTTTCAAATGCAAAATTGCCGTTTATATCACTCTTTGTAAGGTAGTCAGGTGAGTTATTGCGAATATATTCTCGGCTAAAAGTCTTGTAAAGTGCAACAAATTTTTGTTTTTCTGGTTTATGCGTAAATGCATTTTTGATTTTACCTTTATAAATGCAAGTATCTATTTCGTTTCCAGTGGAGAATGCAAATTTAAAACTCTTAATACTGTTACCTTCAGTATAATCACTTATAGCATCTGCAAAATCAAAAATATAAGTTGTGTTTTCTTTCAGATTTTCAATATTTTCAATATATAGTTTTCGTAATCTACTTCTAATTTTTGGCTTATTATTCAGTGGAGGAGATATAATAAGTTTTTCGCTTACATTATCAATAACAATATATTCATCAAAAGTAATTTCTATTTTGTTATAGTTGAAATTAGTTGCGTTATTTTTCGGGTTAGACGCGATAATTTTCGGTGGAGTTACATCTATATCTCCTCCTTTGGGCATAACGATTCTTGCACAAGAAGCAATAAGCAAACAAATACATAATATTACACAAAATGTTGTATGATTATTATTGTTTCTGTAAATATTCATAATTTTTTTATAACGTTCAAAATGCAAAGATACAATAAAAAAAAATTATAACAAATATAATATTATTTTATTGAATTGCGTTATAAACTATAAAGGACAATATATATATTAATTTATGGAGGATAGCGACATATTACGTAAATTGAAACTCATAGGCAGAAAATATTTTTCCTTAAGAGGAGATAAGGATGACGAAAAGTGTGTTATTGAAGAAATAAAAAAAGGTATTAGTTTTAGAGGTGCGAATCTGTGGATTTTGATTCTCGCAATCTTTGTAGCATCGTTAGGTTTGAATGTAAATTCAACTGCTGTAATTATAGGTGCAATGCTTATCTCTCCAATAATGGGTCCTATCATTGGAATGGGATTAGCAATAGGCACATTGGATTTTGATTTACTAAAACGAGCATTTCAAAATTACATCATAGCAACTGGAATAAGTATTGTTACTGCCACAATTTATTTTATCATAACTCCTTTTGATGAAGTTCAAAGCGAACTTCTTGCTCGTACATACCCTACTGCATACGATGTTCTGATTGCTTTTTGCGGTGGTGCTGCTGGGATTGTAGCCACTTGTACAAAACAAAAAAGTAATGTCATACCAGGTGTCGCAATTGCTACTGCTTTGATGCCTCCTTTGTGTACTGCGGGATTTGGGATTGCAACTGGAGAAATTTCTTACTTTCTTGGAGCTTTCTATTTATACTTTATAAATAGCGTTTTTATCTGCACAGCAACTTTTTTAGGTGTAAAGATAATGCACTTTCATAAAAAAAATATCGTAGACAAACAACGAGCCTTAACCATTCGTAGATATTTTTATGTAATTATTGGTATAACGATTGTACCATCCATATTCATGACCATAAGTATTGTCAATCGTAGCCTTGTAAATACTAATATCAATTTGTTTATTAAAGAACAATTATCAAGTAATGCAACAAAAATCATCTCTTATGACCTAAATAAAGAAACAAAAACTCTTAGATTCATTGCAGTAGGAAAGGAAATCTCAACAGCACAAATTGAAACCGCAAAATCCGTTTTGAATAAATACAAACTAGAAAAATATGACATACAAATACTTCAAGGAACACAATATAACAATATGACTACAACAGAAAGAGGATGGAATGATTTAAATAATCAGATAATTTCATTAAAAGCAGAATTAGACAAATATAGACATATAGCAAACTTGAGTAATACCCTAAGCGATGAGATAAAAGTATTATTCCCTGACATCAAAACAGTATCTTTGTCGTACTCAACACAAGCGAATACAATCGATACAATACAAAATAAAATCATCATTGCAGTCTTAGAGTCCGACAAAGCAAATAAAATAACGAAAGAGGAAAAAACTAAAATTTTGCAGTGGTTGGAAACCCGTACAAAAGAAAAAATAATCAAGCTTTATATAACTGAATAAATGTAGATTACACTTCAAAAATATTTTCTAACGTATTAAAATTATAAAGTGAGTGTTTAGTAATTTTATTCCTTAAACCTTCATTATAATCAGTTTGACAACGTACGTAATTTTCGGAAAAACCACACATCTTACCATCCTTGTTGGTTTCTTCCCACAAAACGCTGACCTGTTTACCTACTTGACTTAAATAAAACTCCTTTTTCTTCTTTTCGCTTAGCGATTGTAAAATCTCCGTTCGTTTTCTCCGCTCAGCCATAGGCACCTTCCCTCCTATTCTTGCTGTACTAGCATCAGGTCGTTCGGAATAAGTGAATACATGTAGAAAAGAAATTGGAAGGTTGCTCAAGATATCGTAACTTTTCTCAAATTCAGCTTCAGTTTCCGTGTTAAAACCGCACATAACATCGCACGCAATAAACGCATCCGGCATAAGAGTTTTTATTTGTTGTACTTTATGGGAAAATTCTTCGCAAGTGTAGTTGCGTTTCATTGATTCTAAAACCGTATTGCTTGCACTCTGTAAAGGGATATGAAAATGTGGGACTATTTTTTGCGAAGAGGCACAAAAAGTTATTATATCAGTTGTTAGTAAATCGGGTTCTATGCTAGAAATTCTGTATCTGGCTACAGCAGTTTGCGAATCCAGTGCCTGTATTAAGCCCAAAAAATTCTCTGATGTACCTTTTCCAAAATCTCCTATGTTGATTCCCGTCAATATTATCTCTCTCTTGCCCTCATTTTCAAGCAATTGAGCGTAACGAACAGCCTCCTTTATCGAACAAGATCTCGAACGACCACGTGCATATGGGATTTCGCAATAAGAACAAAAGTAATCACAGCCATCTTGTACCTTAAGAAATCCTCGCGTGCGGTCGTCAGAAGAAAAACTTGGAGAAAAATATCGCAAATTCTTGATGTCAACAACCTCATTTACGAACTTCCGATCCTCTAAACATTGATTAACTTTCTCAAATAACTTATTTTTATCATCATTTCCTAAAATTATATCAACACCTTCCATTTTTTCAATCTCTTTTGCATTGACCTGAGAAAAACATCCGATAACCGCTATAACAGCCTGAGAATTTAATCTATTTGCTTGTCGTATTGCGGCCCTACATTTCTTTTCCGCTACAGCAGTTACAGTACATGTATTGATAACATACACATCCGCCAGCTCATTAAACGATTTATCCTCAAAATTATGCTGTTTAAAAGTACGCAATAGGTGTGACGATTCCGCAAAATTAAGTTTACAACCCAAAGTATGAAATGCAATTGAAGGCATAATATTAAAATTATTTTATTGAATCATCTGAATAAATTCGTCTTCGTTGATAATAGGAATCTCTAACTGCTCTGCCTTTTTGCGTTTTTCAGGTCCCATTTTTTCCCCAGCCAAAAGAAAATCTGTTTTTGAGGATAGACTACTCACATTTTTTCCTCCATTGTCCTCAATTGCTTTTTTGATCCCCTCCCTTGTGAATGTATTGAAAACACCACTAACAACAAACGATTTTCCTTGCAAAATATCATTTATTTGTGAGTTTGCCATCTCAAAATTCAGTCCAATTGTTTTTAGTTTATCTATTTGTAACAAATTTTCTTCGTTATGAAAATAATCAAAAACACTTTTCGCCGTCGTAAGTCCAATATCCTTTACATTTTGTAACTCTTCTTGTGTAGCGTTTATTATATTTTTAATATTTTTAAAGTGTCTTGCTAAAGTTTTTGCTGTAACCTCGCCAATATATCTTATTCCTAGTGCATAAAGTACCCTTTCAAATGGAACGTTTTTTGATTTTTCAATAGCATCGATTATATTATAGGCACCCTTTTCTTGTATGGAAATTTTATGTTCCTCATCAATTTTATAAACTCCTACGATCTGCCATTTTGTCAGAGAATATAGTGATACAAAATCGGTAACTTTGCCACTATGAAGTAAATAACGCATTTTTTCTCCGCCTAAGGATTCAATATTCATCGCTCTTTTAGAAATAAAATGTTGAAAACGTCCTAATATCTGCGGTTGGCAATGATTGTAATTAGGACAATACCGCCCACTTTGCTCTTCTTCATTAACCAAAATCGTGCCACATTGAGGACATTGTGTAATAAATTGTATCGGGAGTAGATTTCCTTGCTTTTTTAACTCCTCATCATGTTTACACTCTACTATTTTAGGAATTATCTCCCCTCCTTTCTCAATTATAAGCGTATCTCCTTCACATAAATTTAGTTTTTGCATCCATTCGGCATTATTCAACGTTGCTCGTTTTACCCAAGTACCTCCCAACCACACAGGTTCAAAATTTGCAACAGGTGTAATAATTCCTGTTCTTCCGACTTGATATTCCACATTCAACAATTTACTTTCGGCCTGTTCGGCTTTAAATTTAAATGCAGTCGCCCAACGTGGAGATTTAGATGTTGCACCTAATTGATTCCAATACTTCGTATCATTCAATTTGATAACGATTCCATCTGTTGCAAAAGGTAACCTTTCTCTTTCCTTTTCCCAATAAGTAATAAAGTGCATAATACCATCAATTCCATCAACAACAGAATAATAGTTCTCTACCTTAAAACCCCATCGTTTTGCGGCTTGCAATCTTGTTGCGTGGGTCGTTTGCAATAAGTTATCACCTATGATATAATACAGATAACAATCTAATTTTCTCTCAGCGACCTGTGAAGAATTCTGAAGTTTTAAACTGCCTGAAGCTGCATTCCTTTCATTTGCAAATGGCTCCTCTCCATTTTCTATTCTCTTTTGATTAAACTCAAAAAAAGCCTCATGAGGAAAGATTACTTCACCACGAATCTCAAATTTATTAGGATAATCCGTATCTTGTAATCGTAAAGGTATGCTCTTGATTGTTTTGATATTGGATGTAACATCATCTCCTACAATTCCATTTCCACGAGTTGCTGCTCTAACAAGTTTTCCATTCTCATACAACAAACTTATTGCTAATCCATCATATTTTAGTTCGCAAACCCATTGTAGATTTTTCTTTTGCAAACTCTCTTCTGCTCTACTGACAAAATCTATTATCTCCTCCTTAGAATAAGTATTGGATAGAGACAACATAGGATATTGGTGAGTAACTTGATTAAACTCTTTATTAACTTCACCTCCTACTCTATGAGTCGGAGAATACACATCATCAAATTGAGGGTACTTTTTCTCCAAATCATCTAATTGACGCATAAGTCTATCAAACTCAATATCATCGACGGACGGTTTATCCAAGACGTAATATTCATAATTGTATCTTTCTAATGACGAACGTAAAGAAAGAATCAACTCTTCAATATTTTGATTATTAGATTGTAGGGAGTTCATCGTCTTGTTGTAATTGTGCTGTTATATCTTCGTCTTCTATATGATCGCGTTTTGCTTTTTTCAATGGATTAGAATTCAATAAATCAAATTCTCGTCTATTTTTTATTATATCTATAGCCAAATATATCGCATTTCTAAAACTATTTGCCGATGCTTGATTTTTTCCTGCAATTTCATAAGCGGTTCCATGTGCTGGAGAAGTTCGTACATACGGAAGTCCTGCCGTAAAATTCACACCTTCTGTAAAGGACATCAGTTTAAAAGGTATTAATCCTTGGTCATGATATAATGCCATGACACCATCGAAATCATTCATTGAGCCATTACCAAAAAATCCATCAGAAGGGTAAGGTCCAAAAGCCAAAATACCCTCTTCAGATGCTCTGTTGATTGCCGGAATTACTATTTCATCGTCTTCCGAGCCTATAAGTCCTCTATCTCCAGCGTGCGGATTCAGTGCCAATACAGCAATTTTAGGTTTAATTACTCCAAAATCCCTATGCAATGAATGATTCATAACACGAAGTTTGCGAAGAATTAATTCCTGAGAGAGAATAGTCGGAACATCACGCAATGCTAAATGATTTGTCATAATCCCAATGTGTAAATCTCTGCAAGTCATTATCATCAAAGAATCTTTGGCTCCAAATTTCTTTGTCAAATATTCCGTATGACCAGGAAAATTAAAAGTACTACTTTGTATCGCTTTTTTATTAATAGGATTTGTTATCATAGCATCCAACTTACCTGCAATAATATCATCACAAGTCTTCTCTAAACTAAAAGCAGCCAATTTTCCACCTATTTCTGTTGGTTGCCCTATATCGATTTTTACTTCCTCTTGAATAATATTCAAAACATTAAATTTAGCCTTGTCTGCCTGTTCAGTACTATGTATATTAACAAAAGAAAAATCATTAGCACCAATCAATTTCTTATGATAAGACAACACCTTACTGGAACCATATAAAATAGGAGTACACATTTCATACAATCTATTGTCTGAGAAACACTTCAACATTACCTCATACCCAATTCCATTGATGTCGCCTTGCGATATACCAATTTTAATCGTATTATTATTTCTATCAATTGCCATTACACTTTCAAATTTCTAATTATTTATAATATCGTTTCAAAAACTCAACAATCAATCTCAATCCGTAAGCAGTTGCTCCCTTACCCCTATAAAAATCTTTTTTATCGTTGAATGCAACACCTGCTATATCTAAATGAATGTATGGATAAGAAGTAAAATAAGCCAAGAACTTTCCTGCCGTAATCATACCAGCAAAACTTTCTCCAGAGTTTTTAATATCAGCAATATCCGACACAATCAATTTATCATACTCTTCCCAAAATGGAAATTCTGCAATACGCTCATACACCAACTTTCCACAAGATAACAATACCTCCATAAAATTATCAGCATTATTATGCATTCCAACAATTCCGTAAGGACCTATTGCTCTTGAAGCAGCACCCGTTAAAGTTGCCATATCAATAACCAAAGAAGGGTTAAGTTTTTTTGCGTATGCCAACGCGTCTGCTAAAATCATCCTACCCTCTGCATCTGTATTGACAACTTCAACATTAGTTCCGTCATACATATTTATAATATCACCGCTACAATAAGCGTTGTGATTAAGACGATTGTCTGTTGCTGGGAAAAGTCCAATAACCCATACCGGAAGTTTTTGCATTGCAATAGCATACAAAGCACTTGCCATTGTAGCAGCACCCGCCATATCACTTTTCATATCATTCATATAATTACCCGTCTTAATGTTCAATCCACCAGTATCATATGTAATTCCCTTGCCCACAAGTACTATCGGATGTTCATTGTTATGCTTTTCTGGTTTATATTCCATTATCGTGAAAGTAGGATTATCAACACTACCACGATTAACGGCCAATATACCTCCCATTTTTTCCTTTTCAATTTTGGCTTTATCCCATATCTCAACTCTGATACCCGCTTCCTCTCCCATTTTCCTAAAATTATCAGCCAAACTTTCGGCATTGATAACAGTTACAGGTTCGTTTACTAAATTTCTTGCCTTTTCTATTGCTTCAAATAAGATTCTTAAATTGTCAATTTGCTCATTACTAATATCTTGACGAGAAAAATAAAGGTTATCATACGGATGAATCAAACGTTCCATGTCAGTTTTATAACCATCGAATATATAAGAAGAGTACAACAAACCTTCCATAAATCCAAGTATATACTCTCTATCGCAATTAGATTCAAGGTGTAAATCTTTTATAAAATGATTATCACAAAACTCCAATACTTTGGCCCCTTGTCTTCTATACATTTCTTTCGTTTTGTATCCAATTTCCTTTTCTTCTGTAATACAAACCAAGATATAGCGATCTAATAAATTGAAATCAAAGAATTTTACCTTGTTTTCTTCAAAATTTTTAACAATACTATCTATATGTCGTTCGTCCATATACTCTGTTAAAGACGTTCTGATATTATCTTTATTGCAAAGTATAACTAAAGAATGCTTTTCATTGTATTTTGCCTGTCTTTTTAGATTGATCATAATATGTATGCTTTGTTATTTTTTGCAAAGTTACAAAAAAAATACAAATGCAAATATCTTTTCCAAGTTTTTATATAGTAAATGATTGTTAATTTACATTTTTTTTGTAACTTTGCAAAAAATAAGTAAATAAAACTAATGTCTTCTATCCATGTTACTTAATATTGTTAGCGACAATGAATAAATTGACTTTAAGGGATTTATCACAATTGACCAAAGGTAAAATTATCGGCAATGAACATATTGACGAACCTATTGAGCATTTGCTTTTCGATTCCAGACGTCTAAATTTCGCAACTTCTACTGTTTTTTTTGCTATTACAACTAAAAATCATAACGCAACCAAGTATATAACAGAGTTGTACAATAAAGGAATACGCCTTTTCGTATGTCAAAACGGTGATATAAGTATATATGCCGATGCCTCTTATCTTATAGTTGATAATGTTGTGAATGCATTGCAACTATTAGCAACAAAACATAGAGAGAAATTCAATATTCCAATTTTGGCAATAACCGGCAGTAACGGCAAAACTATAACAAAAGAATGGATAGTGAATTTAATTTCTACGGATAAAAGGGTATGTTTTAATCCTAAGAGTTTTAATTCTCAAATAGGAGTGCCTGTAAGTGTTTATCAGCTAAAAGAAGGCGATGAGTTGGCAATATTTGAAGCTGGTATATCGTTGCCAAACGAAATGGAGAAGTTACGAAGGATAATTCAACCATCAATTGGTATTTTTACTAACATCGGAGACGCCCATCAAATAAACTTTTCATCATCAGAAGAAAAAATTGACGAAAAACTTAAATTATTTTATTCATCACAAAGAATAATTTTTCATGACTACAATTCACTGTTAACCAATAAAATAATAAGTTTTGCAAAAGCACATAACATAAAATTAATTGTCTGGGGTGAAAACCCTATCGATAAAAAAGATTTAGACATAGAATACATAAAATTCTCAGATATAGAAAAAGAAATTTCACTTCCATTTTCAGATTATGCAAGTGTAGAAAACGCTATAAATAGTTACTTATTCTGTAAGTATATAGGTATCTCAACCGAAAAACTAAAAGAAAGGATCAA